>JAKSBM010000154.1 GCA_022361135.1 Desulfobacterales bacterium
ACAGTGGGGGCATTGCAGGGCAATGTATAGATCCAATTGACTGGGCAGGGTCAGTTTTTCCAGCTCCGGATGGGGGATTGGATCTGGATCCTGCAGGGTTTCCAGAATTTTCAGGAAGGGGATACATTCCCGTCCCAGGGGCAGGGCGGCGTATAGGAAATTTTTCCGAATCTGGAACCCGGGCAGGGGCCCGGGCTCCCCCGGTTCAATGGTGAGCTGGGGGAGGTGTCGGGTCAATTCCCGGGCCAGGGTTTCAAAATTGTTTTGCCCGGGGTGATCGGTTTGGGCCAGGGCCAGGGTCAGGTTGCCGGGATGGGCTTTACCCCAATTTTCCAGGGTTGAAATGTCCTGGGAAGAGAGGGGGCTGTGGATGGATTCATCGCTCATGGGAACTCCGTTGATTTATGGGGTCAGGGTCCCCCCGGTTTACCAGATTCCACCTTTAAAATTAAGGGGAAATCGGGTAAATAAATGGGACCTTAGAATTCAAACAGAGGCAGGTATTGATGAAATTCATTGCAGACCTTCATATCCATTCCAAATATTCCCGGGCAACGGCCAAGAATCTGGATCTGGAACACCTTTACACCGCAGCCCAGGTCAAGGGAATTTCCCTGGTGGGCACCGGGGATTTTACCCATCCGGCCTGGGTGGAAGAGTTGGAAACCAAGCTGGTGCCCGCCGGAAACGGGCTCTTTGCCCTGCGGGAGGATATTGCCCGGGAAATGGACCGGGAGGTTCCCAAATCCTGTCGCAGGGAGGTCCGCTTTATCCTGCAATGTGAGATTTCCAATATCTATAAAAAGGACGACCGGGTCCGGAAGAATCATAATTTGATCTATTTTCCGGACATGGCGTCGGTGAAGCAATTCAATGCCCGTTTGGATGCCATCGGCAATATCCATTCCGATGGGCGGCCCATCCTGGGACTGGATGCGGAGAAATTGCTGGAAATCATGCTGGAGACCAATGAAGACGGGATTTTTGTCCCGGCCCACATTTGGACCCCCTGGTTTTCCATGTTTGGATCCAAATCGGGGTTTGACAGCATGTCCGCCTGCTTTGGCAGTCTCACCCCCCATATCTTTGCCGTGGAAACCGGCCTGTCTTCGGATCCTCCCATGAATTGGCGGGTGAAGGATCTGGACCATGTCCGCCTCCTCTCCAATTCCGATGCCCACTCCCCGGGCTACCTGGGGCGGAATGCCTCGGTGTTTGATACGGAGCTGGATTATTTCAGCCTGAGGCAGTCCCTGGAAACGGCCAATTCTCCTCAGTTCATAGGGACCTTGGACATGTATCCCGAGGAAGGGAAATACCATTTTGACGGCCATCGGAAATGCGGGGTCTGCCTGAATCCCGATGAGACCGCCCGGCTGGAGAATAAGTGTCCCGAATGCGGCCGGGGCATGACCCTGGGCGTCCTCCACCGGGTGCGGGAATTGGCCGACCGGCCCGAAGGGTATCTGCCCCAGGGGCGGCAGGGGTACACCTCCATTATTCCATTGGCCGACATCCTCTCGGAGATTTTCCAGGTGGGTCCCAAGACCAAAAAGGTGAATACCCATTACCAGAAGGCCGTTGAAAACCTCGGCCCGGAGCTCCACATCCTCACCGAGGCCACCCTGGATGAGATCCACAGGGCCCATGTTCCCCTTTTGGCCGAGGCCATTGAAAAGATGCGTTCCGGTGATGTGAATATCCACCCCGGATATGACGGGGAGTTCGGCAAGGTGGCTCTCTTTTCCGATGCCCAGCGGGAATCCCTTTTTGGCCTGGGGGGCGACCTCTTTGGACATGTTCCCCTGAAGCGCAAATCCCGGAAGCAGGAAGCGGTGCCGGCCAGTGTGGCTCCGGCTCCGGTGGAGGATCTTTTTGTCCCTCCGGCTGTGGAAAATCCAACCGCGTCCCGGGCCGTGGCCGAATCCCCGACAACATATGACGTGGCGCCCAAGGAAATTCATGGGGGTTCGTCAACTCCGGATTCGTGTGAATCCGGAATCACCGCCGGGGCGGTGGCGCCTTCTGGAGATGAGCAAATCAAAGATTCCGGAGCCGGGGATGCCGGTCTCATTGAGGGCTTGAACCCCGAGCAGCGGGCCGCCGTGGACAGCGGGGCCCGTGCCGTTCTTATCCAGGCCGGACCCGGCACGGGGAAGACCCGGACCCTGACGGCCAAGATCGCCCACCTGGTTTCAAACCAGGGGGTGGATCCGGGGCGGATTCTGGCATTGACCTTTACCAATAAAGCGGCCCGGGAACTGGACCAGCGGATTCAGACCTTTTTGCCCCGTGGGGGGGCGGTGCTGTCGGCCACCTTCCACGGCTTTTGCCTCCAGATGCTCAAGGAATACACGGCCTTTTCCAAGGGACTGGTGGAGGACGATCTGCGCCTGGTCCTCCTGGGCCGGGCCCTGGACGAGGTGGCCGCCACCATGGATGGGGTGGCAACGGGGAAGCGGGCTGTCCGGGATATGGATATGATGATTTCCCGGTGTAAACAACAATTGCAGGGGCCGGATGGGGCCTTGGGGGATGATACTGTGGATCCGGCTGTATTTGCTGCGGTTTACCGGAAATATGACACCCTGCTGGTCCACCAGGGATTGGTGGATTTTGAGGATTTGATTTTCGGTTTCCACACCTGCCTGGCCCGGGACACCGACCTGCTGGCCCGTGTCCAGGACCGATTTCAGCATCTGTTCATCGATGAATACCAGGACTTGAACCATGGCCAGTATGAACTGGTCCGCCTCCTGGCCGGCCAGGGGCACATCACCGCCATTGGGGATCCGGACCAGTCCATTTACGGATTCCGGGGGTCGGACAATCGGTATTTTAAGCAGTTTGATCAGGATTATCCCGGCTGCCGTCACATTCGATTGAACCGGAATTATCGGTCCACCCAGACCATCCTGGATGCCAGCTTTCAAATGATTTCCAAGGCCGAGGAGGCCGGGGATTCCACCCAGATTTTTTCCCATGTGGCCACCGCCCAGAAGATCCTCATTAAGAAAACCCAAACGGAGACGGCCGAGGCCGTGGCCGTGGGAAAGATGATCGCCTCCCTCATGGGGGGATTGTCCTTCTTTGCCATGGATGTGAACAGTGGTGCCGCCGATTTGGACCGGGAGTATTCCTTTGGGGATTTTGCCGTTCTTTATCGGACCCGTGCCCAGGCCCAGGCATTTATCCAGGTGTTCCAAAAGGAGGGAATCCCCTTTCAGACGGCGGACCGCACCGATATCTCCCGCATGGCCGGCATCGGCCAGACCCTGGCCCTGTTCCGCCTGACCCTGGGGCGTCACACCCCCCGGGATATGGACTGGGTGGGGGAGGAAATGGGGATGACGGCCGATGCCCTGGATGGATGGATTCAGGGGGTGCTTAAACCGGAGCTGGAATCCGGTGACAGTCGGGCCTGGCTGGATGCCGCCATGGATCATTTGGGGGTGACGGATTTGATCTCCCGGTCGGCCCAGGGGGCAAAGGCGTTGGCAGATTTACAGGCGCTGGCCCGGGCCTGGACCCAGCCCGCGGATTTTATGGATGCCCTGGCCCTGAACCGGGATCCGGACCAATTGATGCCGGGGGTGGAAAAGGTGAATCTGATGACCCTCCATGCGGCCAAGGGACTGGAGTTCCCCGTGGTTTTTGTGGCCGGATGCGAGGAGGGGCTCATGCCCCATGCCCGGGATGGAAAAAATTGCGACGATCTGGACGAAGAGCGGCGCCTTTTCTATGTGGCCATGACCCGGGCCATGGATATTCTCTGTTTGACTTATGCGGCCAAAAGACGCATATATGGCACCAGCAAATCCCGCACCCGCTCTCGGTTCATCGATGATATTGAACGGCAGCTGGCCCTGTTTGAACAGGAGCGGCTCAAGGGCGCGAAGCGGCCCAAACAGACCCAAATGGAATTGTTTTAAAATTGACACCGGGCTTGCCGGAAAGAGGAAACCAGAATAAAATGACCCTATCCCCTTACAAGACGATTGAATTGGAAAACGGCCACACCCTGGTCATCAAGGATTTATCCCGAAGAATAGCCGCCGATGCCCAGGTGGTCATCATGGAAGCCTCCATGGAGATTCCCATTGTGGAAGATCTCTTCCGCGAAACCCCGGTCTCCGGAGAGGAATTGGAAGATATCCGCAAGGTGCTCGGGGATCACATTGCCTATACCTATAAGGTGGAGCGGAATATGATCATGGACCCGGACAAGGATGGGGTCCTTGAAAATCTGGTGGCCACCTTTCTTAAGAACACGGGGCAGTATGTGCAGAATCCCAAATTTCCGGAAAAACTGGTTTTAAAGGAGTACAGGGAGCGGGTTGAAAAACAGAATAAATATAAGGCAGCGGCTTTGTAGAATCGTAATCTGTACGGCGGCGGCCCTGCTGCTCTACCCGGGGCCGGGCCGGGCCGATATCTACCGCTACATCGACAGCCAGGGGGTGGTTCATTTTTCCAACACCCCCACTTCGTCGGAATTTGTCCTATATATAAAGGAATGGAGTCGCAAGGTGAAATATGTGTCCGACTCCAACGCCTATGACCATTTAATCCAAAGGGCTGCGGGCCGATTCGGGTTGAATTTTTTTCTGATTAAGGCCGTGATCCGGGCGGAATCGGCGTTTAATCCCGAAGCTGTTTCCCGGAAGGGGGCCAAGGGACTCATGCAGATCATGCCGGAGAATTATGATTTCCTCAAGATCTCCGATCCCTTTGACCCCGGTCAGAATATCAATGGCGGGAGCCAATATTTAAAACAGCTTTTGGGGCGGTACGATGATAAACTCCCCCTGGCCCTGGCCGCCTACAATGCCGGCCCCACGGCCGTGGACAAGTACCGGGGGATTCCCCCCTACCCCGAAACCCAGACCTATGTTCGCAGGGTCATGCTTTTGTACAGCCGGTACAAGGGAAGCTGATCCGGGGATTTGATGGCCTTGCAGATTCGGCAAGGCCATTTTTCAAAATATCCAGGCGGAGTGGTTACCGTCCTTCCATTTCCTTCATGAATTGCATCAATTGATCCCGCATCTCGGGCCGCTCCAGGGCGAAGGCCAGGTTGGCCATCTGGAATCCGGCCTTGTCGCCGCAGTCAAAACGTCTGCCCTGGAATTTATAGCCAAAGATGGGCTGGTCCTGGAGGAGGCGTTTCATGGCATCGGTGAGTTGGATTTCTCCACCGGCCCCGGCTTCCTTCCGTCCCAGGTAGTCAAAAATCTGGGGCATGAGGATATAGCGTCCCACAATGGCCAGGTTGGACGGGGCGTCTTCCGGCGAAGGTTTTTCCACCATGTCGTTGACCCGGACAATATTGGGCTCTGTGGCTTCGGAATCCAGGATTCCGTATTTATCGGTCTGGTCCGTGGGCACTTCCATGACCGCAGCCATGGAGGCGCGGACCCGGTCAAAGGTTTTGACCATCTCCGCCAGTACGGGTTTTTCCGCCTGGATCATGTCATCGGCCAGGAGGACGGCAAAGGGTTCATCCCCCACGATGTCACGGGCGCACCAGATGGCATGGCCCAATCCCAGGGGTTCATGCTGGCGGGTATATATAATGGTACCGGTGCGGGGAACCAGGTCGGTGATCTGTTGGAGCTGGTCCTGTTTGTTCTTTTTCTCCAGGACGTGCTCCAATTCATAGGAGCGGTCCAAGTGATCTTCCAGGGCCTTTTTACACCGCCCGGTGACAAATACAATCTGTTCGATTCCGGCGGCAATGGCCTCTTCCACGGCATATTGGATCAGCGGTTTGTCAACGATGGGAAGCATTTCCTTGGCCATGGCCTTGGTGGCCGGCAGAAAACGGGTTCCCAGGCCCGCCACCGGGAAAACAGCTTTTTTAACTTTCATAATGTATTCCTTTGGATAATTTTCGCCGTTACGATGCCTTCTGTCTTAATGGGCTTTGGCAAGCTTGTCAAATTGAAACTGAATTCCACGCATTTACCCGTCTGAACAATGTTATTTGTCGGCCGGGCTATCCAGTTGACATTATTAATGATTATTTGTATAGTCCTTTTCTTTACGGATTTGTTACCCTTTGATGAGGAGGCGCAATATGAATGACCAGACCCCCCAAACAAGTCAGATCCCACCGGAGCAGCTGAACATGAAAAGCCGGTTCCGGTTTTCCTGCCATAAGGGCGTGAAATGTTTCACCGATTGCTGTCGGGGCATCGATATCATGCTCACTCCCTATGATATTCTTACCATGCGTGAGAAACTTGAATTAACTTCGGAAGAATTCCTAGCCAAGCACACCACCCCCCAGATTTTGGAAGCCGCTGACATGCCCGTGGTCACCCTGAAACTTCTGGAGGACGATCGCAAGTCCTGTCCCTTTGTGGAAGATACCGAGGGGTGCACCATCTACTCCCATCGCCCCACCACCTGTCGTTACTATCCCATTGGCGTGGGATCCCTGAGCTATTCCGGCGAAGAAGAAGATGACAAGGATGATTTCTTTTTTACGGTGAAGGAAGCCCATTGCCGTGGATTTGAAGAGGAAAAGGAATGGACCGTTGAGGAATGGCGCGAAGACCAGGGCGTGGATCTCAGGGATGAAATCAACGAAGGATGGATGGACCTCATGGTCCGGAAAAAATCCCTGCCCGCCAGCATGAAGCTTTCCGAACAGGCCAAGCAAATGTTCTTCACCGTCTGTTATAACATTGATCGCTTCAGGCTCTTTGTTTTTGAAAGCAGCTTCCTTTCCAGATATGAAATTGCAGAAGATGTCCTGAAAAAGATCAAGGAAGATGATGTTGAGCTGTTGAAGTTTGGTTTTGAATGGCTCAAGGCTTCTTTTTTCCAGACCGGGGACGAAACCTTCAAGCCTAAAGACCAGGATTAATCTATGGTTCTAACATGGGCGTTGCCCATGGCTGGATAAAAAAAGGGGGTGGACAGTTCGAACTGTCCACCCCCTTTGTGTTTTACATGGGGCTAATATTCGTAGGAAAGGCCTTCCAGGTATTTGGGATTGGCCAGCCGTTCTTCAATGTCGATGTTGAAGAAGCTGCCGATGGGGGCCAAGAGTTCCGGATTGTTGGCCTGGACCTGTTTCAGGGCGGCCAGGACAATGTCCAGTCCCTTGGCGGTCATTTTGCCCAGGGGCCGGCGGCAGGGGCCGCAGGGCATGCCCAGGATCTGCATGATGGTTTTCAGGGGCAGGGGGTTCCGGGCCCGGCAGGACACGGGACCAAAGTCGCTTTCTTCCTGGGTGGTGACCACCACCAGGTCCAGCAGGGGCTTAAGGGCATTCTGGAGGGCTTGGGCCTCTTCAATGTTTCCCCCATTGACCAGTTCCACCAGCCGGGTCATGGCGCCGGGCATGATGTTGGACATGACGGAGATGGATCCGGCGGCCTTGATTTCCGGATCGGTCATGATGTCGAAGACCAGGCCATCGTCCCCGGACATGATTTTAAAGTCCTCCCCGCAGAGCTTCCGGGTGAGTTTCATATTGTCCAGGTTGCCGGTGGCTTCCTTCACCGAGGAGACATTCTTAAAGTCCCGGGCCAGGATGGCCAGGTCCTGGGGCAGCATCTGGGCCCCGGAGCGGCCGGGGATGATATAGGGGATGAATTGGACTTCCGGATATTTTCCGGCCAACACTTCATAATATTCCCGGCGGATTTCCAGGGAGCTGGGACCGTTATAATAGGGGTCCACCAGCAGGATACCGTCCACCCCTTCCACCACGGCATGGCCGGTGCCAAGGATGGCTTCTTCGGTGTTGTTGCTGCCGGTTCCGGCAACGCAGAGACACTTACCGCGGGTCTGGCGGGCCGTGAGGGCAACGACCAGATCATGTTCCTTCCATTTGAATGTGGGGCTTTCCCCGGTGGTTCCAGTGGCTAAAATGCCGGTGATTCCTTGATCAATCTGAAAGTCGATGAGTTGTTCCAGGCCGGCCTGGTCCAGATCCCCCGATGTGGTGAACGGGGTGATCATTGCGGTAAAGCATCCTTCTTGCATAGTGTCTTACTCCTGCGGGTTTAGGGTGATGGAATTTCCGTAATGATCAGGTGCTACCACAAGTGGGGTGGCCGGTTCAAGGGGATTTTGCGATGAAATAATTTTTTTTAATTTCAAGGACCTGGGCCCGGATTGCCCCGGGTTTTGGTGCTACCATCGGGGCAACGCGGTGCCCTGGCCGGGCGCCTGGGATAAATTAAAATCGCAGGGAGAGGCAGCTAAGTCCGCCGTCCAATTTACGAAATTCAGAGGTGTCCACTTCAATGGTGGAAAGTCCGGCCCCTTGGATGGCCGCCCGGGTTTCATCAAAGCCGGCGGGAACAATGACCTGGTCGTTGACCCGGATGCAATTGGCGGCATAGGCTTCGTGGTCCGGAACCGGGATGCAGTCAAATTGGGAAAAGATCTCCATGCCGGTGAACTCCCCGGCGGTCAAAAGGATGTTGTCCTCAAGGTAGGAGAGGCCGGTTTTCAGATGGAGCATTTCGGCCATGGGAACCATGGAACCGCCCATGCCGTGCTCTTCCAAGGCTCGAATAAACTGGGAGGCCCCCTCCTGGTTGGTACGATGGGAAAGGCCGATGTAATAATGGTCGCCCACCATCATGACATCTCCTCCCTCAAGGGTGCCGGTGCCCTGGATGGGAATCCGGGTTTTGTAAAATTCCCCCAGGACATCGGTCATCCCTTCTTCCTCCCCTTGCCTGCTGGGGGCTCCCGGGGCGGTGATCAGGGCAAATTCAGGGGTGCACACCGCCACGTCTTCAATGAAGCAGGCATCTGGGAAGTCCGGGGCCGGGTCCAGCTGGGTCACGGTGACTCCGCAGTGTTCCAGGGCGGCGACATAGCTTTGGTGTTGTTCCAGGGCGCGTTGGTAGATGGGCTGCCCCAATTCCGGTGAGGAGGTGATTCCCTTTTCAAGGGAAGGGGCAGGGGGCCGAACAATGGCATGGCTGAACATAATAGGCTTTCCTTTACATCTATATTGGGTTTGGGTGTATCCGGTGGGCCGGGTGTTCAATGGAACTGCATATAATTTTCCAGGGCTTGGAATCAAGTCCATTTATTGGTCGACGGCCTTTGGGGTTTTACTTTTTGTTTACGGGATGGATTTTGAAGTGAGTAAAAAGTGTTACATTACAATGGCTTGTGGGGGTGGGGTGCCTAAAAGGCTTGACACCTTGGATGAGAATACTATTATAGAGAACCTTATTGGAACACAGAATTAAATACCTAATTTCAGGGAGCATTACATGTCAAATCCTCAAGACCAGGGGAACATTCCCAAGAGTGCGGATGAACACATTGCCAACTTACGCTTTCAATTGACCCAGAATGCGGAATGCGGCACCACCCATTACAATCTGGGCGTCGCCCTCATCGGAAAACAGGAATACGCGGAAGCGGAAAAGGTTCTCCACGAAGCCATCGATTGCAGCCCCACCCTGGCGGAAGCCTATGTGTTGCTGGGTGGAATCTGTCTTCAGCGGGGGGATCTGGAAGGCTGCTACCGGTTTAACCACCGAGCCACCAAAGCCCGTGCCGGTTTTGCCGAAGGCTACGGCAACATGGCCTTTGTTCTGTGGCAGCTGGTGGACGGCAAGAATGAAAAGGAAGAGGATGAAAAGGTGGACAAGGCCATCAAGAACCTGAAGAAGGCCATCATCCACAATAAAAATTTCGTCCAGGCCTATGTGACCCTGGGAACCGCATATTTCATGAAAGGCCTTGTGGCCGAAGGGATTAAAGCCAATCAGCAAGCCCTGGAAGTGGCTCCTGATTTCCCCATTGCCCACAATAACCTGGCGGTGGCCTTTCTGGAACAGGAAGAATTTGATAAAGCCATTCAACATTGCGATGAAGCCAAGCGCCTTGGATTTGAAGTTTCCCAGGAACTGCTTAAAGAATTAGAGCCCCACAGAACAGCGTAAACCCTAAGCGTCTGGCATGAAAAGTGGACTCCGATTTCTATTGACATGTGGTAACAGACATTCTATATCAGCTATGTTATTTTGCTTAAAATATATTTTTTAAGAGGATATAAGTGTCAAAACCGTTTGAAATGACACTGTAAAAGACCATTGAATGAAAAGCTTCCAACTCTTTTCATGATAAATGTAATTTAACTTTTAACGGAGGTAAGTAAATGGCTAAGCATGAAACTCCTTTACTGGATCAGCTGGAATCCGGCCCATGGCCTAGCTTTGTCTCTGACCTGAAGTATCAGGCCGAAAAAAGAGCAAAGAATGAAGAAGGTGTTGAGTTCCAGATTCCGGTAGATGTTGTTGATGACCTTCTGGGTGTTCTCGAACTCTCCTACAAACATGGTAGAACTCACTGGAAACACGGCGGTATTGTAGGCGTTTTCGGTTACGGCGGCGGCGTTATCGGCAGATACTGCGACCAGCCTGAAAATTTCCCCGGCGTTGAGGCTTTCCACACCATGCGTGTAAATCAGCCCGCCGGTAAGTACTACAGCACTGACTACCTGAGAAAACTGACCGAACTGTGGGACTTCCGTGGTTCCGGTATCACCAACATGCATGGCGCCACCG
>JAKSBM010000023.1 GCA_022361135.1 Desulfobacterales bacterium
TATTAAAAATCAGAAGTCCAAGGGTTATTTGATTTCACATGTCACACAAAAAATGAGGACCGGCATTCACAATGCATTAGATATAGAATTAAACGGAGATGGAGATAAAAAGTTACGATTTCGCCGAAAATTAAGAAATTAATTACTTGGTTTTTGCTCAAAAAAGAGATTTCTCATGGCGACAAGCATTTTCTATTGACACACTTCATAGATATCCGTACTTCAAAAGTAGTCATTTAAAAAATAAAGTATATACGTAAAATAATTCTGTTTTTTTAGTGATTTTTAGGATAGCTTCAGATAAAAGACATGGGCACCAAAATTACTTATGCTGCCATTCGACAAATATCCTAACCGCAAACGATTATAATGGAACACATCACCTAAAAAACCACCCGTAAGGAACGTTTAAACATTGAAAACTTAAAGCAATTTTAATAATTTACGATTATAAAATCGCACACCTTATTTTAAGGAGGTATGATGGGAAAAAAATCACTGGTCTTACAAACCTGTTTCATACTCATACTGGTGTCTTCTTTTTTCATAATTCCCACCCATGCATCAGAAACCATTCGCCTGGATGAAGCGCTGGGCAATGTCATCGGAACCAACCCCCTTATTCAAGAATCGGTGGAAGCATATAAAAGCATTGTTGCCGAGCGGAAGGTTGCCAAAAAGGGATACCGACCGACCATAGGAATTGAAGCCTATTCCGGCCCCAAATATACCAATGGGGTTCCCACAAACCATGTTTCGGATAAACTGTGGGAAAATTCAGCAACGGCATATCTCCGCCAAAACCTTTTTGAAGGATTTGGCACCCAGGCATACGTAGATGAAACAGAGGCCAGAATCAAATCCGCTGCTTATCATTCATTGAACGTTGCAAACGATGTGGTTTTGGAAGTTGCCCTGGCCTATGTGAATGTTCTCAACGCAAGGGAACAGGTGGGCATCGCCCAAAAAAATGTACTCACCCAGGCAAGGATATTAAAACAGATCAAAGAACGGGCCGACTCCGGTTTTGGTCGGGCATCGGATTTAACCAATGCAGAATCCAGACTTGCCCTTTCCAGGGGGAATTTCATTTCACGCCAACAGGACCTCAACCAGGCATTGACCAAATTCCATCGCGCCTCCGGACGAATTTTCACGCCGGACCAATTCTCCATGCCGGAAATATGGCTCACGCTTCCGGAAACCGTACAAGAAGCAGTGGACATTGCTTTTAAAACCCATCCGGCCCTGCGGGTCGCCCAATACAACATCATTGTTCGCAAATATTCAAGGGACCGGGCAAAATCCACATTCTGGCCTTCAATCGACCTCTATCTGAGTTCCAATATCAGACGGGACACCAATGGAGAGCGGGGGGAAACCAAAGAATTGGGCGCTGCACTGCAATTAAATTATCTGCTCTACGACGGTGGGGCCAGATACGGCGAAGTGAAAAAGAATTACAGATACATGCTGAAGGAATACCAAAAGGCATATGACGAACGAAGAAACGTCAATGAGATGGTCCGCCTCTCCTGGAATATCCTGGTGGCGGAAAAAAACAAAAGGGACTTCCTTGCCGAACATGTCAAATTGAGTGAAAAAACCCTGAATGAATTCATCCAGGAATTCCATGCCGGGAAACGCGACCTCTTGGAAATCCTGGACATGGAAATTGAATTTTACACGGCCCGCTCCGCCCAGATCGAATCCCAGTTCGCATATTTAAGTGCCTACTTTCGCACGGTGCAGGCCATGGGTGCATTGCTTTCCGTGTTTGATTCAAACTTGGTGGACACCGTCGGAGTTCCACAGGATAAAACCGCGGATGCAAGAACCTGTGCAAGTCTGGCTGAGTTTGTGAAGGTCAAAGGGCTCATGGCCGACCGGGACGATGATGCCACAGACGATTGCGGAGACCAATGTGACAACAGTGAAGAAGGTGCTGAACTTGAGGGATATGGCTGTGCCAACATTGATCCTTCGGAATCCGGTTATCAGGTACCCGATGAACTGGCACCCTATATAATTGAATAACGAATCTTCACTATAGGGAAATATGTAAAGAAAGCCTCTGTTGTGAATAAAACAATTCTACCGGGCATCTTTTCCATGGGGATGTTTTGGACAATGGTAGTTATCCTGTGTCTTTACGGATCCATCATTGCCGAGACATCCCTGGAATTTTACGTACAACCGGATGCGCTCACCTCCTATGAGGAAACCTATGGTTCCAGGGCAATGAAACGGTTAAACGCCCTTTTGCATATGATGGAAAAAAATCTCCATACATCGGATCATGACAAACTCAAGGCCGTGAATCGTTTTTTTAATCAGGTCCCCTATCGTCGGGATCATAAGATCTGGGGAAAAAGTGATTATTGGGCATCACGGCTTGAATTTCTCGGAAAAGGGATGGGAGACTGCGAAGACTACGCTGTGGCCAAATATCTTACCCTTCAACAATTGGGGATTCCACAGGAAAAATTATTCTTAACCTATGTCAGGGCCAGGGGGTTCACCCCTGCGGCCCATATGGTGGTTTCATACTATACGGATCGCAAGGCCACCCCCCTGATTCTGGACAACTATGACAAGCGGATACTTCCGGCCACCCAGAGGAAAGATCTGGTTCCGGTATACTCCTTCACGGCCCAGGACTTGTATTTACAGAAACAAAAGGGACTTGGGAAACGTGTGGATCCTTCTAAAGTCAAAAACCTGAAACGATTAAAATCCATTGACCTTGAAATCCATCAGCGGGAAAAAAAATGACCCTGTTCAAACAAATCATGCTTTTAATTACTGCCCTGCTTTTCATCTTACTATTGGTGGTCTTTGGCATTAATTTCAATGTGTCAAAATCCTTTGTTCAAAATGAACTCTATGAACGGGCCAAGAACTCCGCCAATAGTCTATCCTTGTCATTGGGAAAAGTCAGCGATGATGTATTTCTCATGGAAACAACCATTGCCGCCATGTTCGATGGCGGACATTTCCAGCGAATTTCCATGAGGGATGCTGAAGGGAAATTACTTATCCAGAGAAAACAGGCTCTGACTATGGAAGGAATCCCTCCATTATTCATCCAGCTCATTTCAATGGAAGCCCCTGCAGCCGAATCCGTGGTCACCAATGGCTGGAATATCGTTGGCACCTTGGAAATACAAGGACATACCGGTCCGGCCTATGCCAGAGTTTGGGACATTTTCAAAAATATCCTCCTGGCATTTTCCCTGTTGTGGATTGGCTCGGTTTCCATTGCCAGCCTCCTTTTAAAGGCAGTGCTCCACCCCATATATCACATCCGAAAACAAGCTGAAGCCATCGAAGCCAATCACTTCATCATCAATCCCCGCATTCCTTCCACCCCGGAGTTGAATAAAGTCGTCGTTCAAATGAATAAAATGGTGGAAACCGTTCAAAAAAATTACCAACGATCCATTGAAACCATAAAAGAAGCCCGACGTCTCCAATATGAAGACAAGGTATCAGGACTCTACAATAAAGCCTATTTTGTCCATCGAATCCAAAGCTATCTGAACTCCCAGGAGCATTTATCCCAGGGATGTACCGCACTGGTTTCCATCCAGGAATTCGAAACCCTGAAATTAAAGCAGGGATTTGAAATATCCGAACGACTCGTTCGACAAATCGCAAGTATCTTAAAAGAAAATGTCAGCCACATCCCAAACCATGTTGTCACCCGGCTGAGTCCCAATGAGTATGCCCTGATTTTACCCGGGACCACCTCCGAAACCGTTGAAAAAATGCTATCAACCATTTTATTGGAAATGGAAAGACTGGAAGAATTATCCACCTGGGATGCAAAACCAGTCTGGCTATCGGCTGCCGTGACCCCCTATGCATTTGGGGATACCTCATCACAAATCCTGTCAAATCTGGATTATGCCCTGGCCCAGGCCAAGGGGGATCAGAAGAATCCCATCGTTGCCACTGAACCCATGCCCACCCCGCCCATGGGAAGGGAAGAGTGGAAACGCTCCATTGAGGGGGCCCTTGAATCGGACCAATTTATCCTTTCATTGCAAGCGGTTTTAAATGCAGAAAATCAAATTTTCCACCATGAAGCGTACATTTCCATGGAAGGAGACCAGGGCCAGGAACAAGCGGCAGGGGTTTTCATGCCCATGGCACTGGAACTGGGGATTGCCAAACAGATTGACCGGTATGTCATATCAAAAATCGCTAAAATACTGAGGCAGGATGAAACCAAGGGAATCAGTATCAATATCAGTACCGATTTTGTCAGGGATCGTGAATGCCTGATCTGGATCAGAGAATTTCTCTCACAAAATAAAGAGTTGGCCCATCGCCTTGCATTTGAATTTTCGGAAACAACCTTGAACCGATATCCCAAACTTTCTATTGACTTTGCAGGTCTCATAACGGGCACCGGTTTCAATTGCGGCATAGATAATTTCTCAATTTCCGAGGAATCCCTGATTCTCCTCCAGGAATTAAGGCCCCTGTATATCAAGGTGGACCACCCCCATATCTGTGATCCGGCGGACGCCCCTGAAACACAGATCACTTTGAAGTCACTCTTAAATATCACCGAAAGCCTGGACATCAAATTGATTGGCTGCAAAATTGAATCTTCTGACCAGGTCAAAATGATGGCGGAAAAAGGAATTACTTACTTCCAGGGCAACCATCTTTCACCACGTCAAAGGCTGGAATCCCATGGCAACTGAAGTCAACATGGACCCGTTACTCCTCTGTCTGGCCACCTTGACCAAAATCAAAAATCAACCCGTCAGCCCAGAGGCATTGATCTGTGGCCTCCCCTTTGATCCCCGGGAAAGGCGACAAAACCTCTTTTCCATCGGCAACTCCAAGGCCAATTTTTCACGGGCGGCTGAAAATGCCGGTTTTAAATCCGCCCTGTTTAAAAAAAGACTCCATGATATTCCACCAATGATGCTTCCCGCCATTTTGCTGCTCAGGCAAAAAAAAGCATGTATTTTAACGGCCATCGACCCGACAAACCAAACCGCAGAAATCATTTATCCCGAGTTGGATGAAACCCCTGTTTCAGTCGATTTCAACAGCCTGGAAGAAGAATACCTGGGCTTTGTTTTCTTCCTGAGGAAAAATTTTTTGGGAAAACAGATCCAGGAACGCATCTCCGATGCCCCCCAAAAAGCCAAATGGTTTCTCTCCACCCTGCTTCGTTTCAAAGGCATTTATTTCAACGTGCTTGTGGCCAGCTTTTTTATCAATATTTTTGTCATCGCCGGCCCCATGTTCACCATGAGTGTATACGACAGAGTCATCCCCCACAATGCAGTGGATACCCTTTGGATGTTGACCATTGGAATCGGCGCTGTCTATATTTTCGACCTGCTTTTAAAATTTCTACGGATCTATTTCCTGGAAACCGCTGCCAAAAAAAGCGATATCATCCTCTCTTCCCTTCTCTTTGAACAATGTCTCAATATGAGATTAAAGGACAAACCGTCTTCGGTGGGCGCCTTTGCAAATAGCATCAAAGATTTCGACAACATCAGATCCTTTCTATCATCCAGTGTGGTGACCGCATTTATTGAATTGCCCTTTGCTGCCTTGTTTCTCTTTGTCATTTACAGCATTCACCCGTATCTATTATTGCCCCCCCTCTTTGCCATTGGATTTGCTCTGATATACAGCATTCTTGTAAACGGCGGGCTAAAGAAAATCATTAACAAAACCCAGAATGCAGTAGCCAAGCGAAATGGAATTCTCATTGAATCCCTGGTCCACCTTGAAACCATCAAAGCATTTAATGCATCCAGTTCCATGCAATGGCTCTGGGAAGAAAGCACCGGTGATATTGCCCAGAAAAACATTAAATCCAAAATGCTCTCCGCATCCATATCTTCCCTGGTCGCATTTTTCTCACAGCTATCTTCCGTCGCAGTGGTCGTACTGGGCGTTTTTCTGATAAAACAGGGTGAATTAACCATGGGCGGACTCATTGCTGTGAACATCCTTTCCGGCAGAACCATTGCCCCCATGTCCCAGGTCATCTCCTTGATCACCTCCTTCCAGCAGATGCGGGCGAGTCTTCAATATTTAGATACCTTCATGGAAACCGAAGTGGAAAGACCGGAACACAAAAATTTTGTCCGACGTCCCCGGTTTCAGGGGGCCATTGAATTCAAAAATTGCACCTTCACCTACCCCGGGGAAAACAAACCAGCCCTTGAGGATGTGAACCTCAAAATCCAGCCCGGAGAACGGGTGGCCATCATCGGATCGGTGGGATCGGGAAAATCCACCCTGGGCAAACTGCTCCTCAATTTTTACGACCTGGACCAGGGCAGCATATTCATAGATGGAATTGACATTCAGCAAATTGATCCGGCCGATCTTCGCCACAATTTTTCCTATGTTCCCCAGGACATTTCGCTTTTCACGGGAACAGCCCGGGACAATATCACCTTTAAGGCCCCCCATGCCGACGATGGTGCCATACTCAAAGCTGCTGCCATCGGCCATGTAAATGCATTTTCAGATATCCACCCCCGGGGGCTTGAAATGCAGGTGGGGGAAGGCGGAGGCAGACTCTCCGGCGGCCAGCGTCAATCCATTGCCATTGCAAGGGCATTCCTGCACAAAAGCCCCATGATCCTGTTGGACGCACCCACCAATGCAATGGATTACGCCACCGAGACCCAGGTCGTTAAAAATATAGCAAAATCCACTCGCGGTCATACCACCGTCATCATCACCCACAAATCATCCATGGTCGACATCGTCGACCGCATTGTGGTTATGGAAAAAGGGCGTGTCGTATTGGACGGCCCTAAGACAAAGGTCATGGAACAATTGGGAAAGGCTGGGAAATCATGAGAAAAAGATACTCTGCCCAGGATATTGAATTCATGAACAGCCTCAATGGAGCTGTGGTTGAAAAAAGTCCCGTAAAAATGAGCTGGCTTTTATATATCATCGTCACCTTTGTCACCGCCTGTATCGTCTGGGCCCACTTTGCCGAAATAGATGAAATCACCCGGGGCTTCGGGCGGGTTATTCCCTCGTATAAGATACAAGTCATCCAGAACCTTGAAGGGGGGATTATCAAAAAGATACTCGTCAACGAAGGGGACCGGGTGAAGAAGGGTGAAGTTTTGGTGATCATTGATGATACCGGTGTTGGAAGCAGCTTTGAAGAAAGCAGTATCCGGCTCATGGAACTCAAGGCAAAACAGAAAAGACTTATGGCAGAAGCCCAGGGAACAAATTTTTCCATTGTGGAAAAAATTGATCCGAACTATGCAGCACTATTCAATGAAGAAAAAAAATTATTCCTGGCAAACCAGAAAAAACTCTCTGCTGAAAAAAATGTATTGGGCCAGCAACTCCAGCAGAAGAAGATTGGATTCGACCAAGCCAAACAGAGTATTCAGCAACTTGAACTCAGCCAAGACATGGTTCAACGGGAATTGGAGTTGACGGAACCCCTGTTTAAAAAGAATCTAGTATCTGAACTGGAATACCTCCAAGTCAAACAAAAGCTGGTCGAAAACAAAAGAAAATTAATTTCTGAAATTAATGCCGCCTCCCTGGCCCAAGCCCAGATCGTGGAGGTCAAAAATCAAATCCAAGACATCCAGGCGGCATTCGCACAAAGCGCCCAGGCCCGGCTCAATGAAGTGGTTGCAGAAATTGACCGCCTTGAAAAAAGCAGAGTTGCCCTGAAGGACCGGGTCCAGCGAACCCATGTCCGCTCTCCGGTGAACGGTACGGTAAAACAATTACTCATCAATACCGAAGGTGGGGTTGTCACACCGGGAATGGATATCCTTGAAATTGTTCCTGTGGATGACAAATTACTGGTTGAAGCCAAGGTAAAGCCATCGGACATCGCATTCCTCTACCCGGGTCAAGACGTAGTCATCAAAGTAACTGCCTATGATTTTGCCATCTACGGCAGCCTCCCGGGCAAAGTGGTTCACATCAGTGCAGATACGATTACCGACACCGCATACCAACAGGAATTTTATTTGGTGAACGTAAAAACTGAAAAAA
>JAKSBM010000423.1 GCA_022361135.1 Desulfobacterales bacterium
ATATCAATGGAGAGGATCTCATAGGCCGTGCCCGCATCCAACCCCTTGGAGAGGACGGTCTTGGAGATCATGTCGGGATTTTCCAGGACTTCCTTGTGGTTAGCCGCCGAACCAATGGTGGTGACAATGCCTTCCCCCACCCGGGCCAGGATGGTTTCTTCACCGGCCCCGCCCACCAGTCGATCGATGTTGGCCCGCACCGTGACCCGGGAGATGGCCTTGAGCTGGATGCCGTCCTTGGCCACGGCCGCCACCAGTGGGGTTTCAATGACCTTTGGATTCACCGACATCTGTACGGCTTCCAACACGTCCCGCCCGGCCAGGTCAATGGCGGCGGTGCGGTTGAAGGAAAGTTCGATGTTGGCCTTGTCCGCGGCAATGAGGGCCTGGACCACCCGGGAGACGTTCCCCCCGGCCAGGTAGTGGGATTCCAGGTTGTCCGTGGAAATTTCCAGGCCGGTTTTCACGGCCATGATTTTGGATTCCACGATGAGTTTGGGCGGTACCTTTCGGAAGCGCATGAAAATGATGTTCACCAGGCCCACCTTGGCTCCGGAAACCAGGGCCTGGATCCAGAGGGAAATATAGGAAAAGATAAAATAAAACAGGGCCAGGCCGACGATGGCGATGACCAAAACGAGGATGCTCATGATGTTCATTGGGGATTCTCCTTGTGCATTTGGGTGACCAATATCTGATTGCCCGTAACCCGGGTGACACGGATGGGCGTTCCTTTTTCAATGTAGCTGCCGTCGGTGACCACATCCAGCCGATGGTTCTCCAGGGTGGCCATGCCCGCCGGCCGCAGGTCGGTGGCGGCGATGCCTTCCTTTCCAATCCATTTTTCCAGATCCGGGGCCTGGGAAACCACCCCGTCGGTTTTGGACAATTTCTTTTGCAGGGCCAGGGGGGAGGCGCCCAGGATGCGGATGCCGAAATAAATGAGGATGGGGACCAGGATGAGGTCCGCCGTCACAAAAAGCCAGCCCGCCCCCGGTGAAATGGTGGTAAAGACCAGGTAGAGGGAATAGCCCATGGTGGTGGCGGCCAGGGCCGAAAGCAGCCCCAGGGAGGGGATGAAAATTTCCGCCACGATGATGATGATTCCCAGGACTTGCAGGGCAATGGGGAGGATGTACGGGGTCATGGTTTGGGATCCTTTTGGGGCTGGGCCGTGACGAAAATATGGTTTTGTTCCAGGGCGTCCACCTGGATGGGGGTGCCGGCCTCGATGAATTCCCCCCGGGTCTGGGCATCGTATTTTTCGCCCTTGATTTGGATTTTTCCCGCCGGCCTCAGGGGGGTCAGGGCCAGGCCCGTATCATTTTCCGAGATCCGTTCCTCCTGGTTCGATTCTACCCGGGCCTGCTTCAAGGTGGTCTCCAGGTAGGGGCCGGGCATCACCCGTCCCATGGCCGGAAGGAGGTATCGCACCCCGGCCAGGGCCAGGACCAATGCGGCCAAGAAACTGCCCAGGACCATGGCGGCATTGTGCATCATCAATTGTCCCTCCCAGGGCAGTTCCGGGTCGGGGATGACAAAGCCCTGGAAGGCCAGGATCAGGGCCAGGGCCATGACCAGGATACCGGTGATTCCGGAGATGCCGAAGCCGGGAAAGACAAAGAGTTCGGCAATGATGAGTAGTCCCCCCAGGACCAGCAGGAGCAATTCCGTGGCCTGGGCTAGCCCCACCAGGTGCTGGTTGAAAAAGACGATGCCCAGGCAGATTACCCCTATGATGCCGGGGAATCCAAAGCCCGGTGCCTTGATTTCCATGTATAGGGCCCCCAGGCCGATGATCATGAGGATGGGCAACAGGGGCTGGAGCCAGCGGACCAGGGATTCGGACCAGGATTCGTTGAAATTGTGCCGTTCATAGTCGGCATAGCCCAGGAAGGCCAGGGCCTGGTCCAGGTCCGGGGTGCTTTTTCTGGAAAAGCCCAGGGTCCGGGCTTCCACATCGTCCATGGTGAGCAATTCCCCCACGTCCACAATGGTCTTTTTTTCCGTGACCCGTTTTTTTTCTTCCTTGGTGAGGTCGGCCCATCCCGTGCCGTCCATGTATTGGGTTTTGCCGTCCAGGGTCACCCGCATGACCTTCATGGATTTGGTGACCATGGACTGGGCCAGGAGTTCGGGGTAATTGTTTCGTTTGGCCAGGGCCCTGAACTGGGCCCGAAGAACGGTCTGGGTCTTTTCCCCCACTTCCTTCTGGCCCTCTTGGGTCTGGATGATGGGGGCGCAATCCCCGATGAGGGAGGAGTCCTTCATGACCAGGACACTGCCGGACAGGGCAATGAGGGCCCCGGCGGAAATGGCCCGCTTTTCCACATAGGAGACCGTGCGGCCCCGGGGGATTTGTGAAATGGCATCCACAATGTCCAGGGCCGAGTCCACCCGTCCGCCAAAGGTGTCCAATTGAAAGACGAATACGGCATGGGGATCGGCCTCCAGGGCCGTATTGATGCTCCGCTTGACAAAGGCGGCCATGCCGGGCTCCACCGGTCCTTTCACCGGTACGACATATAGGGACTGGGCATGGACGGTGGATAGCAGACCCAGGAGAAGGCCCATGCTGAACAGAATGATTTTCCTTGGAACCATGATACCCCCTGAAGTTAAAGGTTGTCTAGGTTATACCATGGATTAAATTCCCTTCCCATGAAAAATCGCCCCCTGCGATTCCTTTGGGCAGCAGGCCTATTCCTTGGAAATGGTATTGAGGCCGGTCTGTCGAAGAATTTCTTTTTTAAAATGGTTGAGGAAGCATTTTTCCGTGAGGGTGATCTCCTTGTCCGTGAGCTGGACCAGGGAAATCTGGTTAATGAGGCGCCGGGGATCGGGGAAGATGGGGATGACGGATTTATTGCGGATTTCCTTTTCCAGGAGGTGGTCCACGGTGATGGCCAGTCCCATGCCCTGGCGGATGCAATTGAGCAGTCCCTGGTGGCTTTCAATGGTCATGACGATGTTCAGGTCCGAAACCGTCCGCTTGAAAAAATGGCGGAACCAATGCTTGAGGATCACATGTTCGTGTTCGTCGGAGATGAACTCCAGGGTCCGCAGGTGTTCCTGGCTGTAATTTCCCTGGACCCGGGTGTTGTAATACCGGCGGGAACAGGCCAGGACCAGATTTTCCTCCACCAGGGGTTCCATGCGGTATTGCTTGTTGATGCCGGGGAAGGTGTCCTGGTCCGGGAAATAATCCACCAGGGCCACGTCCAATTCGCCCTTGCCCAGCATTTCCAGCAGGGCCCGGGGTTCGGTGAGGCTCAGGTGGAAGGATACGTTTTCATATTTTTCCCTGAAGCTCTGGCAGATGGTGGGCAGGTATTTTTTCCCGAATTCCACGGGGGAACCGATGCGGAGCAAGCCCCAGGGGGTTTGGCCGGGCCGGGCGATGAGGGAGAGGGTTTGGTTCAGTTCACGTATAAAGGGGGCCACCATCTTAAAAAGGCGCTGGCCGGCCTGGGTGGGGATGATCTTCCGGTGCTGGCGGATGAAGAGGGGGGTCTTCAAT
>JAKSBM010000169.1 GCA_022361135.1 Desulfobacterales bacterium
GACATCGGAGGATGGGAAGGCAGGGGATGACGCAGCTGGGAACAAATCCACGGGAACCCAAACCCGGACGAATCCGACTTTGGAAACTAGAGACCGATTCATGGCTGAATACCTCGAACTTTTCACCACAGCGGCCCTGGAGGAGGACACCATTGCCGCATGCACGGATCTGCTCCTGGCCTGCCCCCTGGCCCCGGGCGCGGACAGGGTGCTGGAACGGCTGGTGGCCCTGGAGCGTGCCGAGCTTGCCGCTTACTCCCCAAGAGCCGAAAAGCGGGCCCGGAGCCTGGTGAAAAAGATCCTGGCCCTGACCCGGGCCGCCGGCTTCCGGGATGGCGGCCTGGGCCGGGATGGATATTATCTGCTCATTTCCAAATACCAGGCGCTCCTCCGAAGGGATTACGGCCGGACATCCAGCTGCCGGGACTATTTTGGGGGGCCTGATTTCAAGGCCTTCTGCAGCGATGCCGAATCATCCCCCCAACGCCTGGCCCGGGCCCGGGCCACCCTGGCTGATCATGCCGAAATCCAGGTGAAACTGGTCCGGCGCCATTTTGGCCACGCCGCCCGGAGTTCGGGGTTTTTATCCCGGTATAACCAATGGAAGACCGACTGGCATGTTCAGCTTTCATCCCCTGGAAACCTATCCCATTAAAGGTCGTGGTCCTTCAATCGCATTATTGGGCCCTATATTTTACGCTGTGGTCGGCCTGATTTAATTCCAGCGCCTTGTTCATGGTCTCGGTAAGGTGGGGGCTTGTCTCCACCCGCCATTTGGATGCCTTGCCCAGGGCGGCCTTTCCGCAAAGTTCCAGGGCGGGCCTTCGGGCAGATTGTTTTTGTGTCCGGGATTTGACTTGGGGGGCGGCAAATGCTAAAAGCCTTAACTTATTTGAAATAGTGATGGCACCCGCCTGTTCGAGCAGAGCCCGGCTCCGCCGCCCGTCCCATGGAATATATGCATCCCGGATTTATGAAGTTAAGTATCTCCAAAAAATTATACCTTCTTTTTTTTATCTTTGTTTTGATCTTCTACGGCACCGTTGCGGATCTGTTGCTGCGGGTTCGGGATATGTCGGGGATCTCTGGGCAGATTGTGGCCGTGAACAAGCGGGTGGCAGAACTCTCACGGGATTTGCGGGAGCGGCTGGTGGACATGGAGGTCAACGCCAGAAAGTTCACCGTGGTGAAATCGGACCGGTATTTCCTGGCCTTTGAATCGGCACGGTTGGCCTATGTGGCGGATCTGGAAAAAATCCTGGCATTGGAACGGGAGGCCGCATCCACGGGGAAGATGGATTCTTCCCCCGGGGTCCCATCCCCCTGGGCCGATCTGGCCCGGGACCATGGCGACCATGTCCGTGCCGTGGCACGGGAGGACTTTGGGAGCCAGGCCCGGCTCTGGCTGGACCAAGCCCTCCTCTCCCGGTGGATGGACCAGGTGAACCAGGCCCGAAGGGAAAATGACGAGCAGATCCGCCACAGCTTGGTCCGGATCAATGACCAGGGGCGGCAGATCGTGGGCAATGCCCTGGTGGGCTTTGGGATTTCCATTTTGGTGGGCGCCCTGGGGCTGGGCTTTATTTCCCGGTCCATGCTCAGGCCCTTGAAGGCCTTGAAACGGGGGCTGGCCCGGGTGGCCCGGGACGAACCCAATCCCGAAATCCCCCTGGTGGCCCCGGATGAATTCGGCGAGGTGACCGCAGCATTTAACCGCATGAGCCGCCAGCTCAAGGCCGACGATGAGATCCGGTCGGATTTCATTGCCACCTTGAGCCACGAAATCCGCACCCCCCTGGCCAGCATCCGGGAGTCCGTGAACATGATCATGGAAGAGGTCCTGGGGCCGGTGACGGAAAAGCAGAAGAAATTCCTTACCCTGGCCCGGGATGAAATCCAGCGGATCACCGGCCTGTTGAACCGGTTGCTGGACATTTCCGTTTTGGAATCGGCCAGCCGTCGGGCCCCCTCCCCACGGGAGCCTTTGGAATTTTCCGCCCTGGCGGACGAGGCCCTTGCCACCCTGGAAGGGGCGGCCCGGATTAAATCCCTTGATTTGAAGAAAGAATCTGAATTTCCGGAATTCTGGGTCCGGGGCAATGGGGAGGAACTCCTCCAGGTTCTGCTCAATCTTCTGGGCAATGCCGTGAAGTTTTCCAATGATCCCGGCCGGATTCTGATCCATCTTTCCCGGGGGAGTAAAGGGTTGCTGGAATGCCGGATAACCGATGAAGGACCGGGGATTCCCCCGGAGGAATTGAATCTGATCTTTAAAAAATATTACCGCTCCGGCAGCGTGCGAAGGCACATGGACGGGGTGGGGTTGGGCCTGCACATCTGCCGGCGCATCCTCCTGGACCATGGCGGGGAGATCCATGGGGATAACAACAGGACGGGCGGGGCCTGTTTCACCTTTACCCTGCCCCTGTGCGAGAAGGAAAAATCATGCCAAAGTTGAATGGAATCCGTATCTGTGTTGGGCTGATTCTTGGCGTATTCTGCCTGGGCGGCTGCGGGAAAAATCTGGCCCTGCCCTGGGAAAACCCGGACCTTTTCCAGGCCCGGCAGGCGGCGATGGCCGGGGAAATTGATCGGGCCCATGTTCTTTTTACCCGGTTGGCGGACCGCAGGGGCGTTTCCGGCCTTGAAGCCCGTCAAGGCCTGGCCGGCCTTGCCATGATCCAGGCCGAAACCCCCGGGGCATTTTCCATGGCCCTGGATGGGTTTTTGGAAACCCTGGATTCAGGAACCGTTTCCGGAGAGGGGGGGGCGGTGTCCGGAATCTATCCCGGTAATCGGCTCCTGGTCATCCAGGCCCTGGTCCGGGGAAATCAACTCATGGCCTCGGCGTTAAAGGATGCCACAGGTCGTCTCCAACGGCGGGACAGGGATCTCTTCCAGTTAAATGCCCGGATCCGTCTCCTTGAAAAACAGATCACCACCATTGAAACCATTGACCAGGAATTCCAGGAAAAGAGAAAAAACCAGTGAATGAAACCCTTTTGATTGTGGACGATGATCCCAGCATTCTTGCTGTGCTGGAGGCCCGGCTTTCCGCCGGGGGCTACCATGTGCTCAAGGCTGCATCGGCGGCGGAGGCGGGTCGTATCCTCAAGGCCGAAGCCGTTGACCTCATGGTTTCCGACATTAAAATGCCCCAGAAGAGCGGCATGGAATTTTTCCGGGAAAACCGGAAGCGTTTTTCCCACCTGCCCGTGATTTTCCTCACGGCCTACGGTACCATTCCCGATGCCGTGGAGGCCATGAAGATGGGGGCGGTGGATTACCTGTCCAAGCCCTTTGACGGACGGATGCTCATGGAAAAAATCCAGGACACCCTGGCTGCCGTGGCCAAGGGGACCTCCTCCCCGAAAAAAAATTCAGACGCGGAAGGGTATTATTGGGGGGAAAGCCCGGCCATGGAAAGGCTCCACGGCATGGTTTCCCGCATTGCTCCCACCCGGGTCAATGTCCTCATTATAGGGGAAAGCGGGGTGGGCAAGGAAGGGTTGGCCCGGTACATCCACGACCACAGTACCCGGGCTTCCCGTCCCTATGGGGTGGTGGATTGCGGCGCCACCCCCCCGGGCATCCTGGAAAGTGAACTCTTCGGCCACCTTAAGGGGGCCTTTACACACGCGGTGAAGGATAAAAAGGGGCTGATCCAGGCCGCCCACCAGGGCACCCTTTTCCTGGATGAGATGGGGAATATTTCCCACGACATGCAATGCCGCCTGCTTCGGTTTTTGGAAAATGGAAAGATTCGCCAGGTGGGGGCGGTGTCGGATACGGTTGTGGATTGCCGGGTGGTGGCGGCCACCAATGCGGACCTGCCCTCTGAAATTGAGGCGGGCCGTTTTCGCCGGGACCTCTACTATCGCCTCAAGGGGGTGGTTCTCACCCTGCCGCCCCTGCGGGAACGGGTCCGGGACATCCCCGTCCTGGCCCGGCGTTTCATGGACGGGGTGGCCCAAAGCCAGAACCTGGGCCCCGTGGATCTGGCCCCGGATGCCCTGGAGCGCCTCCTGGCCCATGGCTGGCCCGGCAATATCCGGGAGCTGAAAAATGTGGTGGAAACCGGAGCTCTGCTTTGCCGGGACGGGATCATCCGGGCCGAAGATCTCCAGATCGAAGCCCCCCGCCAATCCGGCCAAGGGGATGTTTCCCAGGGATTCTCCATCCAGGAGAGCGAACGCCAAACCCTTATCCGGGCCCTGGAGCAGACCCGGGGGGTCCAGAAACATGCGGCCGACCTTTTGGGAATTTCCAAGCGGGCCATGCATTATAAGGTGAAAAAATACGGGATTTACCCCGGCGATTATAAGTAGGGCAATTCATGGGGCGGATCCCATTCATCCCAAGTCCCGCCCATGGTTTCGGAATGTATTTTTGAAAATCGTCATCGGGGTACCCCATAAAAAAAGGGGGGAAGGCCAAAGCGGCCTTCCCCCCTTTTTACATCGGGCTATTTGGGGGGGGATTATTTTTTTTGCGTGATGGTTTTGACCACCAGGGCATCCCCGCTTTCCGCCTTTTCCAGTTCTCCAGCCACGGTGACCTGCTGGCCCACCAGGTTTGCCAGGGGGGCCTCTCCCTTGATGACCATGGCCTTTTCTCCGTCAAAGAGGACATAGCCGGTGTCTGTCTTCTGGAGGGTGCCGGAGCACTCAATGGATTTGGATGGGGCAATCTCCTGTGCCGCAGGGGCCTGGCCCGCTTCCTTTTTTTCCATATTAGAGGCCATGGCAGCCAGTCCGGTCAGGGCGATCATCAGTACAGCGGTAATCATAATTTTGATTTTCATGGAATAACTCCTTAGATTTAGATTTTGCATTTTTTAATTTCGCGTTTTCCAACACGCCCTCCAGATATAGCAATGGGTGTGCCAACCGGGTAATATCTTGAAAATACAGTCTTATTGCAGATGGGGCCTTGGCGGTGCCATGGGAATGTTACGAAATTTGCACCAGGAGTTACCTTTTTTGCCTTTGCCCGTCCCGTGGGGGATCGGGGGAGTGGGGTGCAAAAATCGTAACCCCGGGGGGCGGTTTGGTAACTTTTCCATTTTAAATCGGGGATGGGAAAAGATGCTTCCTTTAAAAACAGGCGGTTGGGGACGTGGCATGGGAGTTGCTCTGGTTTTTCCAGGCATGGGTTGAATCCATTGCCGTGCCCTTTGACTATTTTACGAAATGGATAATGAATAAAGGAGTTTTCCCGTGAAAGATGAAATAACACCCCCCTTTGTCAGCGCTGCCTTTAAATTGGCCGAACCGGGGATCATGTACCAGTTCCGGCTGTGGCAGGACAGTTCCGGTGCTTTCTACACCCTGCTGGGGGGGGATTCCAGGGCATTGGCATCCTTCACCCCGGGAAAAACCCTCTCCATGACCTATTATTTCCAGGATAAGATCAAGCCTTCCCAGGACCACCTGACCCGGATTGTTTCCGCGGACAATTGTGAAAGGCCCGGGGGAGCGGATCAAGTCCGCGTTGAATTTGAAATTTGCAAACGAAAAAGGAGTGACCATGAAATTGAAACTGAATAGGAATCTGGTAATGGCGGTAATGATTCTGGGACTTTTAAATCTGATGTCCTGTGGCCGGCATGTGCTGGACAGCAGTCCGGCGGAAAAGGAGGTGCCCGCGGCCCTGCCCGAACCCGAGGTAAAGGCGGAGCCGGTGGACGCCCCCACGCCCCGGGTGGATGAAGCGGAAATGAAGGCCCGGGTTGAGGCCATTGAGGCGGCGGCCCGGAAGGCCTTTTTGGAACAGCATGTCCGCTTTGCCTTTGACAGCCATGTCCTGGATGCCGAGGCTGAAAAGGTCCTGGTGGCCAAGGCCGCATGGCTCAAGGCCAACCCCCGGGTGGATGTGATCATTGAGGGCCATTGTGATTCCCAGGGGCCGGACGCCTATAACCAGGGGCTGGGCCTTCGCCGGGCCGAAGCCGTTGGGAGCCGATTGGAGTCTCTGGGAATTGATGCCGATCGCATGAGCTGCATCAGCCTTGGGGAAAACCTGCCCTTGAATCCGGCTTCCACCGAGGCGGCATTCCGGGAAAACCGGCGGGTTCAGTTTAAGATCCAGGCCGTGGCCAAGGCACCGGAAGCACCGGCTGTCAAACCCACCCTGCTGTAAACGCAAAAAAGGGGGAGGGATCGGATGTGTTCCGATCCCTCCCCCTTTTTAATGGTTGGGTCTATTCCCCTTGACGCCGGGTTACAGGGTCATGAGGAATTTGGCCAGCATCAGTGCCGATACCGTACCGATGGCTGAACCAAAGATACCCATGATGAGACCGGCGGGAATCAGGGCCTTGTCATAGGTCCCGGCCAGGATGGGGGCGGAAACGGAGCCGCCGATGTTGGCCTGGGATGCAATGCCGCAGATGTAGAGATCCAGTTTGAAAATTTTGGCCATGGCCAGGAGAACCACCAGGTGGAAGAGGAGGATCAGAACGCCGGAAAGCAGGTAGATGGCGGCCTGGTTCAGGTCCACGGTGGAAAAGTCGGTGGCGCAGGCAATGAGCCCCACAATGATATAGAGCAGGACACCGCCGACGTGGTCCGGTCCCTTGATTTTATTCAGCTTGGTGGTGGAACCCAGGATGCCGCCCAGGGTGGCCAGGATCACAATCCAACCGCTGCCGCTGAAGAAGCCCCGCAGGCCGGAGAGGAAGTTGGCATCGGTGAGGTTGCCCGGGTTGACCACCTGCTTGCCCAATACCAGGAAGATCCCGGCAAAGCCCATGCCCAGTCCCAGGGTGAGCATGAAGTCCATGAATTCGTATTCCCTTTTATCTTCCTTTTCCGCGGCGTGGAGGTGGATCTTGGAGATGATTTTGTCCACTTCCCGGCTGTCGGCACCGGAAAATTTATTGAAAAGTTCCCGGAAGGGGGCCAGGGAAATCATGAGGACCAGCCACAGGGAAGCAC
Organism: Desulfobacterales bacterium; assembly: GCA_022361135.1. The sequence goes on from JAKSBM010000169.1 coordinate 6,939, forward strand.
AGATGTTGTCCATGAGGAAGGCATAGGTCAGGGCCTGGGAACCGTCTGCCACCCCGAGTCCCTGCTGGGTTGCGGCCATGTTGGTGGATCCGCCGATCCAGGAGGAGGAAAGGATGGAAAAGGTCTGCCAGGCATCGGCTTCCAATTTGCCCTTCAGGGCCAGGAAAACGATGATGAAGCCAATGATGATGGAGGCGGTGACGGCCAGGAAAGAGCCCACCAATTTGGGGCCCAGTTTGAAAACGTCCCGGATGTCGTTCTTCAACAGGAGAAGGAAGAGCATCATGGGCAGAAGGTAGTATTTCAGGCCGCCGATGAAGTGGGTGATCTCAGGGGTGAGCTGCCAGACTTTGAAAGTGGCACCGGCCATGCCGCCGAAATAGATAAAGGTCAGGGCGGGGACGAATTTGAATAATTTGAGCTTGAGCACCTTTTCGCAATAGAGTACGGCGGTGATAAACAGAATTAATAAAGAAAAAAAACTGTAAATACTGGTAATCATATAAATAAAACCCTTTCAAAGTATTGAAATCAATCCGCCGCCGAGGACAGGGGTGTCCGTCCACCCAGACGGCGAATTTGCTAAAAACTCCACTTTTTTTGTAATGATTCTGTGATTGAGAGCGAGGGAAAGTAACGGGGGAACTACGCAGAAACAAAGAGAATATTATAGGTTAAACCATTAAAAAATGCAAGAAGAGCTTTGGGAAATCGCCATTTCTCCCAAATAGTCCTTTTCTTTGGGATTTTTTTTCGCTATAGCAGACAGGTCATGAAAAAAGCTTATGCATTGGGATTGCTCACGGTTCTGTTCTGGTCCACGTCCGCCACTGCCTTTAAGATTTCCCTGGCCCATTTGGATGTGCTCCAACTCTTATTCTATGCCATTGTCACCGCCGTCTTGGTTTTGGGTGGATTTCTGGTGGCCACCCGTCGCCTGGGAGCGCTTTTTTCCATGGATGCCCCCGCCCTGGGGCGTGCCCTGGTTCTGGGCTTTCTCAATCCCTTTGTCTATTATTGGATGGCGGTGAAGGCCTACGATCTTTTACCGGCCCAGGTGGTCCAACCCATCAATTATACCTGGGTGATCACCCTCACCCTCTTGTCCGTCCCCCTGCTCAAACAGCCCTTAAGATCTTACCAGATCATTGCTGCCCTGGTCTGTTATTGTGGGGTAGTGGTCATTTCCAGGGATTCCGGGACCCCCGGCATGGAGATGAATTATTGGGGTGTTTTCCTGGCCGTCTCATGCACGGTGATCTGGGCCCTATACTGGATTTACAACGTCAAATCCCAGGCCGATCCCTTGGTGGGGATTTTTTGTAACTTCCTTTTCAGCCTTCCCTTTTGCGGTCTGGCCTGTGCCCTGTTGTCGGACTTTTCCATTTCCCATGTCCATGGCCTTTACGGTGCCGTCTGGGTGGGGGTTTTTGAGTTCGGTCTGGCCTTCATCACCTGGGTGACGGCCCTGCGATTGGCCCGGGACAACACCCACGGGGTGACCAACCTGATTTTCCTCACCCCCTTTGTTTCCCTGGTCTTTATCCATTTCATCCTGGGCGAAGCGCTGTTGATCCAGACCTGGATCGGCCTGGGCTTGATCCTTTCCGGAATTCTTTTCCAGAAGTGGTTTGAGCGGAAATCCATGTAAAATCAAGGCGTGGTTTCCCGTTGTTCAACGGCCCCCGGCAGCTAGGATTGGGGCATGTTCGGCTTTCCATTTTACTTTTTTCTTCCACGGGCGTATGGTGCCCGGCGGTATGAATCCCTTTAACCCCATGGAAGAAATATTATGAAACTCCTTCTCCCCATTTTTTTTGCCTCCCTTGCCGCCATTGGCAATGCCATGTTTGCCCTGGGCCAGAAAAAATCCGCCGGTGCGGATAATGGCCTTTTGTTTGTGGGGCTTTCAGCCCTGGTGGCCATGCTCCTTTCCTTTGCCTGTTCCCCCTGGATGGGTAAGATGGATCCCCTGGCCCTGGCCAGGTTCCATTGGAAGGGGATCCTCCTTTCCGGCTGCGGCCTTTTTCTCACCTATGTGGGATTCAACCTGCTCTATTCCCGGTTCGGGGTTTCCCAATACATCCTCTATGCCGTGATTTCCATCATCTCCACCACCCTGGTGGTGGGCGTCTGGTGGCTGCGGGAACCCATCAATATTTACCACAAGGCCGCCGTGGTCCTTTCCCTTTTGACGGTGGTGCTTTTTTCCTTGGGCCAGTCTAAATTGTAGGAATTAATTGCCAATGTAGTAAAACAGTTCTTGCTTCCCTGTTTGAGGTGTGGGTATTGTATGTATTCCTGCAATTTTTTTAACGCCTTTTTGGGTTACAGCGATTGCCTAACCCTAATAAACAGGTGGAACATGACTCCAATGCGTGTCAGGTACCAGACCATCGAGTTCGGCGAAATGGACATTCACGTTCGAACCCTTCGCGACAACCTTCAATTCATGGATCAGGATGGTGTGGCCGAAAAATTGGGGATTTCATCGGCCATGTGGCCCCTCTTCGGATTGATCTGGGATTCCGGCCGGGTTCTGGCCCAAACCATGCTGGAATATGATATTCAGAAAAAGCGCATCCTTGAAGTGGGCTGCGGCATTGGCCTGGCCAGCCTGGTTTTGAACCATCGCCGGGCCGATATCACGGCCACGGATTACCACCCCGAAGTGGAAAATTTCCTCGTGGAAAACATCCGCATCAACCAGGGCAGGGATATTCCCTTTGTCCGGACCGGATGGGGGGACGGTGAAAGCCGTCTGGGGCGGTTTGACCTGGTCATCGGCAGTGATCTGCTCTACGAAGCCGAGCACATTGAGCTTTTATCCGCCTTCATTGATCGCCATACCAATCCCCAATGTGAAGTTCTCATTGTGGATCCGGGCCGGGGAAACCATGCCAAATTCAGCAAAAAAATGGTGGC
>JAKSBM010000244.1 GCA_022361135.1 Desulfobacterales bacterium
CCTTGGGTTCGGCCACCCGGAAGAACTTGGGATTATAGGCGGGCATATCCTTCATGTAATCCTTGAGTCCGTCGAGCACGCCCTTTTCTTCTTCATACACATAGCGAAAAAATCCGGTGTGGTCGTGGTGAACGTCAACGGATCCCGGAGGTTTGGCCTTGTATTCCTTGGCCGAGGAAATGAGCTGTTCTGCACCTTCCAGGTCAAAATGACCCTTGGGGGACATGCCGGAGAGGATGCCGCCGCCGCCCACGGCGATGTTGCAGTTTTTGTGGGCAAAGAGGATGGTGGGGGAAATCCCCTGGTATCCGCCGCCGGCGGGATTGGTGCCGTAGATACCGGCCAGAACGGGCAGGCCCAGCTGTTCCAGTTCGGCATGGCGGTAGAATGTGGTACCGGAGCCCCGGCGATTGGCATAGAATTTTTCCTGGTCCGTGAGTTTAACGCCGGAACAGTTTACCAGCCAGACCAAGGGAACATTCAACCGCTTGGCCAGGTTGGTGGCCCGGAAGATATTTTCGGGCTGCCCGGGCACCCAGGCACCGGCCATGACCTTGTTGTCAAAACCGATGACCACGGCCCACTTACCGGAAATCTTGGCCAGACCATCGATGACGTTGGTGGTGCCTTCCACGTTGTCTTCGGGGTTGAACAGGGTGTGCAAGGGATGCCAGGTACCGGGGTCCACAAGGTATTCCAGGCGCTGCCATACGGTCATCACACCCCGGGCATTGATTTTCTCTTCGGGCATACCTGCATTTTTGACCTTATCCACTTCCGCGTCGATGCTGTCTTCCACTTCCTTGACCATGTTGATGTTCTTTTCCGAACTTAGAATCTGGCCTTTGTTGAGCTCGGAACCGAAGTCTTCCATCTTCTCAAAATACTGTCGCATGTTCTACTCCCGATAAGTGATATTTGGTTTTGATCCGCACCGGCACGCTGACCCCAATAGCCTTATATAACAGGGTATTCAGCTTTATCATTCGATGCATATAGTGACTTGACTTTAACTTTTTCTTTAAGTATAGACCTAAACGTTCGCACCTGAAAATGCGACCCACCGCGGTCACACAGGTGATCACTCGAAAAATCTGCAAAAAGGAGAAACCAATGAGTACTGAGATCTTAGCCCCCATGCCCGGAACCATCATTGACATCCAGGTCGCCGTAGGCGATGCAGTAGAAGAAGGCCAGGAATTGCTGATTTTGGAAGCCATGAAAATGGAAAACCCCATCGTCTCCACCGCGGCCGGCAAAGTAGCCGAAATCAAAGTGGCCAAAGACGCCAAGGTTGCCAGCAAAGAGGTCATGATCGTCATCGAGTAGCACCCGGACGTCGATTCATCGACAATTTTACCTGCAAAGTTCATGGTTTTTCCGACCATGGACTCTGCAGGTTTTTTTATGTCAATTCCCATCCCAGTCATCATTTGCTTCCCAAAACAATCCAGCCTCAAGCCATTCATTTCATAGCGTTTTTCAGACTTTTCTCATGTTTCATAATACAGAACGCTGTTTTATCATGCCTAAAATAGGAAAGTTCCCTCTTCTTTGTCAAGATATTTTTTGATCAGATTTTTAATCATATTTTTACTTGACAATAACTTGAATTTCTAGTTTATGATTGCCCGTATGGCGGTACAACGTTCTGATATATAAAACACCTTAACCAAGAGATGGATTATGTCTGAAACGCTGCACGACACTCAAACTCAAGCTCGGGACGCTCACGCGAAGGTCATGTCCCTTTCCTCGGCCATTGCACGCTATGTACACCATGGCGCACATCTTTCCATCGGCGGGTTCACCGTAAGCCGGAACCCCATGTCTGCCGTGCATGAAATCATTCGGCAGGATATAAAAGACCTCCACGTCTATGCCCATTCCAACGGCCAGGGCGTAGACGAACTCATCGGTGCCGGTTGCGTATCCAAGGCGGAGATTGCCTACTCCGGCAATGAACGCTTTGCCCCCACCGGTATCTGCTTCAAGCGCCATGTCATGGACGGCAGCCTTTTGGTGGAGGATTACTCCAATTTTCAAATGGCCCTGCGTTTCATGGCCGGGGCCATGGGGCTTCCCTTTTTACCCACCTATACCTCCCTGGGCACCTCCATTGTGGACCTCTGGGGATTTGATCCAAGCCTGCGCCAGGTGGACCCCAAAATTTCCAATAAAAAACTGGCCGTAATCCAGGATCCCTTCTCACCGGAGACGGCCCCGGAGGACATTGTATTGGTCCCGGCCATCCACCCCGATGTCACCATTATCCATGCCCAGACTGCGGACACCCAGGGCACGGTGCGCATGGACGGTCTCACCTATGCCGATGTGGACCAGGCCAAGGCCTCCCGGCATGTCATTGTCACCTGTGAAAACATCGTGGAAAAGGGGGCCCTCAACGATGCCCCCGCCCTGAACCCATTGCCTCCCTTCTGTGTGGATGCCGTGGTCCATTCCCCCCTGGGGGCCTATCCCACGGCCTGCTTTGGGCGCTATGATTACGACCCTGCCTTTTTTGACCGGTATAAAACCCTTGCCGCCGATCCCCGGACCTTCAAGGATTTCATCCAGACCCTGGTGGACACCCCGGACCATGTCCAATGGGTGGAAGAGAGCTGCGGTACCCGTCTGGAGGAATTAAAGGCCGACCCGGAAAAGGGATATTCAACCCGAATGGAGCGCAACTAATGGACTATACAGCAAAAGAACTCATGGTACTTTCGGCGGCCCGGCGCATCCAGAATAAGGACGTGGTTTTCTGCGGAACGGGCATTTCCATGCTGGCGGCGGTGGCGGCCAAACACATCTACGCCCCGGACTGCATGATCTTTTTTGAAACCGGTGCCATTGACGCCAAACTGGAGGATCTCCCCCTGGCCGTGGCCGATTCCCGGGTCATGTACCAGGCGGCCAATTTCTGCTCCTTGACCGAATCCTTTGCCCTGATGCAGAACCGGATCACCGGGGACCGCATCGTGGGCATCATCGGGGCGGCCCAGATTGATCCATACGGCAGCCTCAACTCCACCATGATTGGAGATTATAAAAATACCAAGGCCCGGTTCCCGGGCAGCGGGGGCGCCTGTGACGTGGCCTCCTTCGTCAATACCAACATTATCTTCATGGTGCTCCAGAAGCGAAAGTTTGTGGAAAAGCTGCCCTATGTCACCAGCCCGGGCTGGCTGGGCGGACCGGAGGGACGCACCGAGGCGGGCATTCCCCCCAACGGTCCCTCCTGCGTGATCACGGACATGGGCATCATGGAATTTGATTCAGAGACCCGGCGCATGTACCTGTCTGGGGTCTACCCGGGTGTGGAGCCGGAATACATCCGGGAAAACGTGGGCTTTGACATGGATGTCAGCCGGGCCGTGGTCGTGGACCCGCCCCGGGCATCGGAGCTGGAAATCCTTCGCACCCAGACCGACCCCCAAGGATTGATTTTAAACTAAAGGACATTGTATGAGCGAACCCACCCAAGGCAAAAAACTCAATGCCATTGAAAAGGCATTGGAAATCATGCTCAGATTCCAGGAGACCAAACCCAGCTGGGGCATCCGGGAACTTTCCGGACAATTGGGCTTCAGCCCGGCCACGGTCCAGCGGATTCTGAAAACCCTCAAGGCATACGAATTTGTCTGCCAGGATGAAAAAACCCGGCAATATGCCATTGGGAACGTTTTTTACAGATTCCTTGAAAATTTAAACAATTCCAACGACCTGGCACGGACGGGTAGGAAATTCATGGAAGAGGTGGCCCAGAAAACCCAGGAAACCGTTCATTTGAACATCATCCAGGGCTACCAGCGGATCTGCATCGACACCATTGAATCCCCCCAGACCCTGAAGGCGGGCATGCCCATCGGCAATCAGTCCCCCCTCTATGCCGGGGCCTCGGCCAAATGTCTGCTGGCCTTTTCCACGGACACCTTTAAGGCCGACTATTTTAAAAATGTTCAGGTCACCCCCCTGACGGCCAATACCATTGTGGTCCCCCTGAAGCTCCAGGCGGAACTGGACAAGATCCAGGACAAGGGATTTGCCCGAAGCATGGGGGAAAGGACCCCGGGTTTGGGTTCCCTGAGCACCCCAGTTTTTGACTATAAAGGTACGGTCCTGGCCAGCATGAGTCTGGCCATTCCTGAAATCCGATTCCAGGAACAGGACCACCTTTCCACTTGTATTCAAACCTTGACCCGTGCATCCCAGGCCTTTTCCAGGGCCATGGGTCTGCACACACCCAATTTTACCCCCCCATTATAATTATCCAGGAGGAAACATGGATTTTACTTTGCCCAAAGACCTGCAGATGCTCCAGAAGGAAATTCGTAAATTTGCCAAAAAACAAATCGACCCCTTTGTTGAAGAATGGGATGAAAAACACTACCTGCCCATCGACGAAGTCATGCGTCCCCTGGGCGAGCTGGGATACTTCGGCACCGTAATCCCCGAAGAATACGGCGGAGAAGACATGGGTTTTCTGGCGGCCATGATCGTCACCGAAGAACTCTCACGGGTTTGCTCTTCCCTGCGGGTACAGGTGAACATGCAGGTATTGGGCTGCGCCTATACCATCTTCCGTTACGGCAACGAAGAAGTGAAGAAAAAATACGTTGAAAAACTCTGTACGGCCGAATACATCGGCGGCTTCGGCATCACCGAACCCGACGCCGGCTCCGACGTCATGGCCATGGCCTCCACCGCCGAAGACAAGGGCGACCACTGGCTGCTCAACGGCTCCAAAACCTGGATTTCCAACGCCAGCGTGGCCGACTGTCTGCTCTACTATGCCTACACCGATAAGAGCGCCGGCTCCAAGGGACTGTCCGCCTTTGTCATCGAACCCAAGAACTTCGACGGTATCAAGGTGACCTCCCTGGATAAACTGGGCTCCTTTTCCTCCCCCACGGGCGAACTCTTCCTGGACAACGTCAAGGTTCCCAAGGAAAACATCCTGGGTAAACCCGGTGACGGCGCCAAGATCGTTTTCTCTTCATTGACCCAGACCCGCCTCTCTGCCGCCGCCGGTGGTGTTGGCCTGGCCCAGGCCTGCCTGGACGTAGCCACCAAGTACTGCAACGACAGAAAGCAGTTCGGCAAGAAGATCGGCGAATTCCAGATGAACCAGGACATGATTGCCCAAATGGCCGTGGAAGTTGAATCCGCCCGTCTGCTCACCTACAAGGCCGCCGTGGCCAAGGACAATGGCAAGTTGAACAATGGTCTGGACGTGGCCATGGCCAAGTACGCCGCCGGTGAAATCGCCACCA
>JAKSBM010000992.1 GCA_022361135.1 Desulfobacterales bacterium
GGCCATGGCCCGGCTCTTCCATGCCATGGGGGAATCCTGGACCCTCTCCTCCCACCACACCGATGTTACCAACTGGGGCTATTTCACAGGAGAAGACGCCATTGCACGGAACCTGGTCACCCGGGTGGTGGAAAAGGCCGAAGCCCTGGGCATTGAAACCCTGGTCCTGAGTGAATGCGGACACGGCTACCATGTCCTGAAATGCAAAATCCCGGAACTCATGGGGCGGGAACCCCGATTCCAGGTGCTTTCCATGCCCGAACTCTGTGTAAAGTCGGCCCGGGAGGGCACATTGAAATTTGACCCCGGGGTCCACCCCCATCCCATTGCCTACCATGACCCCTGTAATATCGCCCGGAAATCCGGGGGCTATGATCCCCCCCGGGAGTTGCTGTCAATGGTCTGTTCCCAGGTGGTGGAATTGACGCCCAACCGGGAGGATGGTATCTGTTGCGGCGGGGGCGGCGGTCTGCTCCAGGATGCCGGCTCCTTCAAAAAGCGAATGATCACGGGCAAACCCAAGGCCGACCAGATGAAGGCCTGCGGCACGGATCGCCTGGCCACGGCCTGCCTTTCCTGCCACCGGCAATTGGGGGAATTGTCCAAGCATTTTGACCTGGGCATCCAGGTGGACACGGTGGCGGCATTGGCTTCGGAGGCATTGATTATCCCCCCACCGGGCTAACCCTTAAACCGACTCTGCCGCCCACGGGCGCCGGAACAACAGGGCCACGGGCCCGAAGGATGTATCACCATGACCCTGACCCTTATCATTGCCCCGGATATATTCGGCCTCACCCCGGCGGTGGAGGAATTGGCCGGACAACTCAACGCCCACCGGGTGATTCCCCTGGATCCCTACGGGGACCAGGGGGGATATTTCACCAACGAAGCCACGGCCTATGCCCATTTCACCCAACATGTGGGCATCGGCGGATATGCCCGCCTCATCTACAACACCCTCATGGACCATTCCCCGGATAAAGATGCCCCGGAGACCCGGGTCCTTTTGGGGTTCAGCGCCGGTGCAGCCGCACTATGGACCCTGGCCGACAACCATGAACTGGGGGAAATCAGCCATTGCATGGGGTACTATGGTTCCCAGATCCGAAACCATCCGTCCATCCGCCCCCTCTGGCCCGTGGAACTCATCTTCCCGGAAAAAGAGGACCACTTCGATGTGGGATTCCTCATGGCCCAGCTCACGGGCCGGAAAAACCTGGAGCTGAAAAAGGAAAAGGGGAAACACGGATTCATGAATCCCCATTCCCCCAACTACGATGCCGAACTGGCCCGGGTCCACATCCGGTATATCAACCGGCGGCTGGAGACCATTGGCCAACGGAATTAATTATCCCTCCACAACCCCCAACTGGTTCACCCCCCATTGGTGCATCATCTCCAAAATGGGAAAGGCGGACTCCCCCAGGGGGGTGAGCCGGTACTCCACCCGGGGTGGGACCTCGGCGTAGACCATGCGCTCCACCAGCCCGTCCCGCTCCAATTCCCGGAGTTGCTGGGTGAGCATTTTCTGGCTCACACCGGGCACGATGCGCTCCAATTCCTTGTACCGCTTGGTTCCTTCGTGGAGGTGCCAGAGCATGAGACACTTCCATTTACCGGAAAGGATGTCCATGGAAACCTCCACCGGACAATGGTATGCCTTTCCATTCCATTCAATCATGGTGTTTTCCTTCGTTTGAGATATGAATTTATTGCCTTCCACCTTATCACACCTGGATTCAAAACCACAGCCAGTGCAGCAGACACTGGAATTCGACCCCACGGGCTTCCAATCATCGTCCCCCGGCTTGACAAGGACCCAAAATATGATTTACTGATTTTCCAGAACGCTCAGTTGCCGTATTCATAACCCATCACTGCGATGCGTAAAAGGTCGCATGGCATTCCAACGGTGACGGGGAGCATCATTTCCAGCCCCCGGGAATCCGTTAAGAAAGGAAGGGTCCATGAAGTATTTATACCTGTTTTTTGCACTTCTGATTCTGTCCCCGGCCCTGGCATCGGTCCAGGAATGATCCGCCCAACTCACCCGCTGTCAGTTGGCAGCCAGTGAAGACCACCCGGCCACCGATCCATGTTCCGAGGCCGCCCAATGCGAAGCCTTTGCCCTGTGCGAACTGGAATATTGCATCTGCCGCAGGGCCGGCGGCGGACAGCTGGGGGGCTTAGGCCTTGAATCCGATCCGGCCTTGACCACGGAAGCACAAACCGTCTGCGGCCTCACCCATGGTCGGGTGGGAAAATGTTCATCCGAAGCCAGACGCTGCAGGGAATACCGCCGAAACCAGTATGAACGGGAAAAAAAGACCGAAACCAAGCACAAAGGCAGGAAGGGCCCCCGGCCCGAATCCCGTGATCCCTATTTTGTGGGGGATTGCAACCCCAACTTCGATCCATCGAACATACAGGGAGAATACGACCGCCCCTGCATTGACTGATCCCGGGTCTTTAGGAAAAAACAGCCCCCGTTCCCCCTCCCGGGCAGGAACGGGGGATGAATTCACCTTGACATGGGGCCCCGGTTCCCGTTAATTAGGTGCAAACGGGTCTGCCAGAAGGTCGACCATCCAACAATCACATATGCGTCCATAGACAATAAGCCACGAAGGCCATTGCCCCGACCGGGTCATGCCTTGGTGGCTTTTTTATTTCCGGCAGATGTTCCCCCTGGGTCGCGGCGTCCAAATCTCATGGACTATGATTCCCCGTACACGGATATTCCACCCCCTGTGCGGAATGAGGAAAAATGGGATGAAACACCTGACTTTTGCGCTGCTGCTGATTCTTTTTACCGTCCTGCCCGCCGGGGCGGATACCATTGTCGTCGATGCCCTGGGCCGTTCCCATACATTTAACACCCCCATCACCCGGATCATCTGTTCCGGAGCCGGATGCCTTCGCCTGGCCGTCCTCCTGGAGGCCCAGGACCATGTGGTGGCCGTGGACAATATGGAACGCCGCAAGGGCCTTTTCGACGCCCGGCCCTATGCCTTGGCCAATCCCCAATTGAAAAGCCTGCCCCTCTTCGGCCAATTCCGGGGACGGGATAATCCAGAGCAAATCCTGGGCCTCTCCCCCCAGCCCCAGGTCATTTTTAAAACCTATCCGGCCATGGGTCACGACCCCATAAAATTGGAGAAAAAAACCGGAATCCCCGTGGTCAGCCTCCGTTTTGGAGACCTGGACAACCAACGCCGTGATTTTTTCCAATCCCTGGAGACCATGGGCCGGGTCCTGGGAAGGGAAGAACGGGCACAGGCCCTGAAAACCTTTATCACCCAGGAACTGGAGGAATTGGACCGGCGCACCCGGGACATCCCCGCTCCCCGGCGTAAAAGCTGCTTTGTGGGAGGGATTGCCTTCCGTGGGCCCCACGGGTTTGCCTCCACCGAACCCGGCTATCCCCCCTTTCAATTTATCCACGGCAAAAACATCGCCCGCACGGACAAAGCCGGCCCCCAGCTCCGCCACACCATCTTTTCCAAGGAAGCTCTTTTGACCGCCGATCCCCAAATCCTGTTCCTGGACCTTTCCACCCTGCAGATGGGCCAGGGCCGGGGCGGCCTCCATGAGTTGAAAACCGATGCGGTATTCCAGGCCCTGACCGCCGTGCAATCGGGACGGATATACGGGGTGCTGCCCTACAATTGGTACAGCCAGAACCCCAGTTCCATCCTGGCCGATGCCTGGTTCATCGGAAAAATCCTCTACCCGGAACGCTTCCGGGACATCCATCCGGAAAAAAAAGCCGACGAAATCTACCGATTCCTGGTGGGCCGCCCCCTGTTTAAAACCATGGATAGTGCCTTTGGGGGAATGGCCTTCAAAGCCCTGGACCTGGGAGAGGAATAAACCATGCACCTGGAAAACGAAACCCTATCCCGGGACTACACCGGCTACATCCGCCGAAAAAAGCAATTCATCACCTGGACCGGCCTGGCCCTGGCCCTGGCAGCGGCCATGGGACTTTGCCTGGGGGCTGTTCCCATTTCCCCGGACCGGCTGCTTTCCACCCTGGCCGGGGCGCCCGCATCCCGGCAGGAGGAACTGATCGTCTGGCAGATCCGGCTGCCCCAAATCCTGGCGGCCCTGGCTGCCGGAGCCGGACTGGCCGGGGCCGGGGTGGTGATGCAATCGGTATTGAAAAATCCCCTGGCATCCCCCTTCACCCTGGGCGTGGCCCATGCAGCCGCCTTTGGTGCAGCCTTTTCCGTGGTTTTCCTGGCTCCCCTTTCCCAGGAGTTGACCCAGGGCATGGGCCTGTCCATTTCCCCGGGCACCCTCACCCTGGTTACGGCATTTGGTTTTGCCATGGCCACGGCCCTGGTCATCACCCTCATGGCCCAACTCCGGACCATCTCCCCCCAGGTCATGGTCCTCACCGGGGTGGCCCTGGGTTCGCTGTTCACCGCCGGCACCATGCTCCTCCAATACTTTGCCGACGATGTTCAATTGGCAGCCATGGTCTTCTGGACCTTTGGGGATGTGGGCCGGGTCCAATGGA
>JAKSBM010000975.1 GCA_022361135.1 Desulfobacterales bacterium
ATCATCACCCTGGAAGACCCGGTGGAATACCGCATGGAGCACATCCGCCAGGCCCAACTCAACCGAAGGGCAGGGATGACCTTTGCCTCGGGCCTGCGCTCCATCCTCCGCCAGGACCCCGACGTGGTCATGGTGGGGGAAATTCGGGACGGGGAAACCGCCGGGGTCGCCGTCCAGGCCGCCCTCACCGGCCACATGGTCCTATCCACCGTCCACACCAACGATGCCGCAGGGGCCATCACACGATTCATTGACATGGGAGTGGAACCCTTTCTGGTTTCCTCGGTCATGCTGGTCACCATTGCCCAACGCCTTATCCGAAGGGTATGCCCCCATTGCAAGGAAAGTTACGACGCCCCCCCGGAAGTCAGAAAATTCTGGGGACTGGACCGGGCACAGGGCGTGGACTTTGTCCGGGGCAAGGGCTGCGTCCAATGCAATAACACAGGGTATTCCGGCCGGGTGGGCCTCTACGAAGTCCTTCACATCGACCAAAACGTCCAGGAAATGATCCTTGCCGAAAAATCAGCCCAGGAAATCACCCGGGTATGCGCCGCATCGGGCCACCTCACCACATTGAAACAGGACGCCGCAGACAAAGTAGCCCAGGGAATCACCAGCGTTGAGGAGGCGGCATCCGCCGTAATGATATGACCCTGTACATCTACACCGCATTGAACCAGAACGGCAGCACCATCAAAGGGGAGATAGAAGCCGATTCCGAAAACGAAGCCATGGAAATCCTCAGCCGCAGGGGCCACTTTCCCGAGGAAATCCAACGCCCAGACCAACGCCACCATGGAGAAGCTTTCCGATGCCCTGACCCCGGTGAAAATCAGGGATATCATCCTCTTTACCAAACAGCTCAAAACCCTTATCCAGGCCGGTGTCGCCATCCTCCAGATCCTTTCCATCATGGAGATCCAAACCGAAAACAAACGGCTGAAAAAAATCATCACCACCATGGCCGACGACATCCGGGAAGGCGCCTCCCTCACCCAGGCCTTCCGCCGCCACGAAAAGGTCTTCTCCCCCCTCTATATCTCCATGATCCAGGCCGGGGAGGCTTCGGGCTCCCTGCCCAATGTCCTGGACCGCCTCATTTACATCATCGACCATGAGCATAAGGTAAAGTCGGATATCAAGGGGGCCATGCGGTATCCGGCCATTGTCACTGGTTTTCTTGGGGTGGCATTTTTTGTCCTACTGACTTTCGTTATTCCAAAATTCATTACCATTTTCGAGCGGGCCAATATTGAACTCCCCCTTCCCACGAAACTCTGCATGGTTCTTTATGAAGGTATCAGCATTTATTGGCCAGCAATGTTATCCAGCCTGGGCCTAATTGTAATTATCGGATACAAATTCTTCTTTAAAACCGACCAAGGCCAATACATCCGGGATCGACTTCTAATGAGAGTACCCCTCATTGGTCACCTCATCGTCAAAGCTGCTATGTCCAGGTTTGCCTCAATTTTTGCCATTCTTCAATCGTCCGGAGTTACTGTTTTAGAATCAATGGATATTCTGTCTGAAACCATTGGAAATGCGGCCATCACCCGGGAATTTGTAAAGATAAAAGAGCTCCTCACCGAAGGGCGAGGGATTTCCAATCCTCTAAGCCAGGCCAAATATTTCACCCCCATGGTCATCAACATGGTGGCCATTGGGGAAGAATCTGGGAATTTAGACGATATGCTCAGGGAAATTGCAGTGCACTATGATTCGGAGGTGGAATATGCCACCAAAGGGCTCGCTGAGGCTGTGGGCCCAATATTAACAGTCGGTTTGGCTGCTGTTGTAGGTTTTTTTGCTTTAGCTATATTTTTACCCATGTGGGATTTGACAAAAATGGTTCATTAAAAGATCGAAATAATTATTAAAAGCTGAATAACCAGCTTTAAATGTTCATACCTCAACAATTTTATTATAGGAGATCATTATGAAAAAAGTTCTAAAAGATCAGAAAGGTTTTACCTTAATCGAAATCATTGC
>JAKSBM010000409.1 GCA_022361135.1 Desulfobacterales bacterium
CTTCCGTTGGGAATCCCTGTGGGCCTTTTTTTTTTTTTTTCTTTCGGTTTTTGTCACCACGGTGGCCCTGGTGCGGATCAATCATCCCCAGGGATTGTTCCGGGATTCCGTCTACCTGTCCAGCCGGATCATGGCCCGGGCCATTCCCCTGACCATCCTGTTGTTTTTCCTTTTTCCCCGTTTGCCCGGCAGTGTGTTCGGCATCCGGGAGAATACCCTTTCCGGCCGGTCCGGCTTTTCCGAGGAATTGCGACCCGGCAGCATTGCCCGGGTGGGCAAGGACAATAGTTTGGCCTTCAGGGCTGTTTTTGACGAGCCCCTGCCCCGGGAGTTGGGCCTCTACTGGCGGACCATTGTTTTTGATACCTTTGACGGGCGGAGCTGGCGGCCCGGGAAGGCCCGGGATTTCCAGGACCAGGTGGATCCCTATGCCCCCGGGGGGATTCTGGGTTACCTGATCCGGCTGGAGCCCCACCGCAGCCGATGGCTTCCGGCCCTGGACATGCCCATTGACGCCCCGGAGGAGACCCAATTGACCCGGAGCCAGACCCTCCAAAGCCAACGGCCGGTTTCCAAGGCCCGGAAATACCGGGTCAGTTCCCTGGTGCCCCCGGCGGAAACTGATTGGGAAACCCTGGCCGGGATCATGGACGGTCGGGGTGGGGAGGATTTCGGGGGGGCTTCCCTAAATGAAAAATGGATTAAAATTTCCTACTCCGGCAATCCCGCCGCCGTGAACCTGGCCAAGGATCTGGCCCGGGGAGCCAAATCCGTGGATGGGGTGGTCCATCGGTTCCTGGCGCATTTCAGGAATCGGGACTTTGTTTACTCCCTTTCTCCCCCCCGGTTGGGGCGCTCCCCCCTGGATGATTTTTTGCTTAAGACCCGGTCCGGCTATTGTGAACACTATGCCTCGGCCTTTGCCTACATGATGAATGCCGTGGGCATTCCCGCCCGGGTGGTGGGGGGCTTTTTGGGAGGTGAGGTGAACCCCTATGGGAATTATGTCACCGTGCTCAATGCCTATGCCCATGCCTGGACCGAAATTTACCATCCCTCCCGGGGATGGGTACGGGTGGATCCCACCCTGGCCGTTTCTCCGGAGAGATTGGTGGAAAATCCAGACGGCCGGCCCATCCACGGGGGGATTGGGGAAAAAATCGCATTCTGGCAGAAAATCCGGTGGGGGCTGGAGGCCATGAACCTGGGCTGGGAGGCCTGGTTTTCCGGCTATGCCCTGGGGGAGCAAAAGGCATTGCTTCGTCGCCTGGGATTTGATACGGCTATGGATTCCTGGAATTGGAACACGGCCCTCCTTTTAATTTCCCTTTTGGTCGGGGTCCTGGGCACCGCCCTTGGGCTGAGAACCCTGTTGGGAATGGGGAAACAGGATCCGGTGGTGGTGGCCTACCATCGGTTCTGCCGCCGGCTGGACCGGGTGGGGATCCACCGTCAGCCCCACCAGGGGGCCCTGGCCTTTGCCCGGTCCGCCCGGGAAAAACGGCCGGACCTGGGGCCGGAGATCGATGAGATCAGCCGCCTGTACATTGGGCTCCGTTATGCCCATTCCACCGGGAATCGTGGGGAAATTCGCCGATTGGGCCGCAGGGTAAGGGCCTTTAAGCCCCGGCGTCCCCCCAAAATTTGATCTGACCCGATTCACCCATAAGGAGTCTGCCTTGACCTTTGCATCCGGGGATATTCCCCAAATACAGCGTCGCCTTCATTCCTGGTTCCATGGCCACCGCCGGACAATGCCCTGGCGGGCCGAGCCGGGGAAGATGGGCGATCCCTATGGCGTCTGGGTTTCCGAGGTCATGCTCCAGCAGACCCAGGTGAAAACCGTGATCCCCTATTATCTCCGTTTCATGGAATCATACCCCTCCCTGGAAGATCTGGCCCGATGTGATCTGGATGGGCTGCTTAAATCCTGGGAGGGGCTGGGCTATTATGCCCGGGCCCGGAATCTCCACCGGGCGGCAAGGCAGGTTTGCGATGAATTAAATGGGCAGATCCCCGACGATTATGACGGGTTCAAGGCCCTGCCCGGGGTGGGGGATTACATTGCCTCGGCCGTGCTTTCCATTGCCCATGACGCCCCCCATGCCGTGGTGGATGGAAATGTGAAACGGGTTCTGGCCCGGCTCCTCTGCCTGGATACCCCGGTGAACCATTCGTCCGCCCATAAAATTTTCAAATCCCATGCCCAATCCCTGCTGGACCGGGAGCGCCCCGGGGATTTCAACCAGGCCCTCATGGAATTGGGGGCCCTGGTCTGCACCCCCAAATCCCCCGGATGTGACCGATGTCCCCTGGCCGGTTACTGCCGGAGCCTGGAACGGGATGGGGTTTCGGATTTTCCCAAACGGGTGAAGTCCAAAAAGGTCCCCTGCCACCACATCGGCGTGGGAATCATCCGCCGGGGACAGGAATTCCTGATCACCCGGAGGAAAACCAACGGCCTTCTGGGGGGACTCTGGGAATTCCCCGGGGGAAAGGTGGAATCGGGGGAATCGGCCGAAGATGCCTGTGTCCGGGAAATCCGTGAGGAAACCGGCCTGGAGGTTGCCGTGGCTTCCCACCTCACCCGGGTGCGCCATGCCTATACCCATTTTAAGATTGAAATGGACGTCTTTTATTGTGATTATGTGTCTGGGGATGTCCGGTTGAACGGTCCCACCGACCATCGCTGGATCACCCGGGATCGCATGGACGATTTTGCCTTTCCCCGGGCCAATTTGAAATTTATCCCCTTGATTGAACCCCCGGAAATGGAGGCGTGATCATGGATATCCAGGATAGCTGCAGTCCCACATCAAAAATCGCCCAGAAGGAGATCCAAAGGGTCACCTGGATCGGCCTGGTGGGCAATGTTCTCCTTTCCATGGTGAAATTATTCCTGGGGTTGGCCGGGAACAGTCAGGCCGTGGTGGCCGATGCCATCCACAGCTTTTCCGACACCTCCTCGGACATTGTGATCCTGGTGGGGGTGAAATACTGGAATGCCCCGGCCGATGAATCCCATCCCTTTGGCCATCGAAAGATTGAATCCTTTGTCACCATTTTCATCGGCCTCCTTCTCCTGGGAGCCGCCGGGGGCATTGCCTATTCCGCCATCCTGGGGATCATGGATCCGGTGGGCACGGCTCCGGGATTCCTGGTGATTTTCGGGCCCTTGCTTTCCATTTTAGTGAAGGAGTTTTTATTCCGCATCACCCACCGGGTGGGGGTGAAACACAATGCCTCTTCGGTGAAGGCCAATGCCTGGCACCACCGCACCGATGCCTTGTCCTCCATCC
This sequence comes from Desulfobacterales bacterium, assembly GCA_022361135.1. Next base: position 3,300 of record JAKSBM010000409.1, read on the forward strand.
CCGTACTCCTGGCGGTGCTGGGGGCCCTGATCAGCCCCAAACTGGCCTTTCTGGATCCGGTGGGGGCCCTCCTGGTTTCGGTTTTCATCGTCAAGGTGGGGGGGGAAATCCTCTTTTCCAGCATCAATGAACTTCTGGATGCGGGCATGTCCCGGGCCGAGGTGGATCAATTGGCCGGGTTTATCCGTTCCCTGCCCGGTGTCCACGGGGTCCACCGTATCCGTACCCGGCGCCTGGCCGGGGCCTATTCCATCGATCTCCACCTGGAGGTGGACGGGGAACTCAGCGTCCGCCAGGGCCACGATATCTCCGAGCAGGTCCGCAGCGAAATCCTCGAGGGAAACGACCATATCATCGATGTCATGGTCCACCTTGAGCCTCCCTTGAATTCAACTGCCACAATGTGATATACAACCCCTCGGTATAAATCCGGAATCATGGGGAAACACAGGGGGAATTCATCCCCCGTCCATTCCCTTGTTCCGGGCTGGGAATATGCCGAAGATCAATCCATTTGAGGAGGGGTGTTTGTGAAAATCGTATCCATTGCCGTGAGCCGGAAAAAGGGGGTCACCAAGACCTGTGCCGACCAGGCTGAACTCATTGAAAACCACGGAATCCAGGGGGATGCCCATGCCGGCGACTGGCATCGTCAGGTCAGCTTCCTGGCCGCCGAACAGATCCAGTCCGCATCCGATGCCGGGCCCACTCCCCTTAATTTTGGGGATTTTGCCGAAAATGTCGCCACCACCGGGGTGGACTGGAAGTCCCTGCCCGTGGGACAGCAGGTCCGACTGGGGGAAACCGCCCGTGTGGAAATCACCCAGATCGGTAAGGAATGCCATAAAAAATGTGCCATTTATTACCGGACCGGGGATTGCATTATGCCCAGAGAAGGTGTATTTGCAAAGGTTCTTAAGGGAGGAATCATTAAAGTAGGAGATCCTGTTATTCTGGTGGATTAGCGGGACGACATGAACACATCAGCTTGAAAGGCAAAACCCATGAAAATCCAACTCAAGGATGCCGTTAAAGGATATACGTACGACCAGGACAAAATCATGTCCCCCCAAGACACCGTGAAACGATTTAAGGAACGGGCCGCAGCCCAGGATCTGGATATTCTGAGCCAGACCCGCCGCATTGACAGCGGTCGCCTGGACATTCCGGTCTTTTTCAGTGAATGCGGGGCCGATGCCCGGGACATCATCGGCACCAACAAGCAGATGGGCAAGGGCGGTACCCCGGAGCAATCCGAAGCCTCCGCCGTCATGGAACTGGCCGAGCGGTTCAGCTTTTTTTCCTTTGTCAAAGACGAGGACAATTTCTTTTACTCCACCCCCAAGGAATTGGGGGAAAAGGCCCTGGATTACGATCGCATCATCCAGTCCGTCCACGACAATGAAGACGACGCCCGGGCCGTGAAGCCGGTTTTTGACAAACTTCCCCTGAAATGGACCCGGGGATTTGACCTGACCACGGGGGAGGAAGTGAACATCCCCTTTAACTGGTTCTACATGATCAACGAATTCAACGGTCCCTCTGCCGGGAATTGCAATGAAGAAGCCCTGAGCCAGGGCATCTGCGAACTGGTGGAACGCCACACCTCGGCCCTGGTCAGCCTGGGAGAACGCCAGGTGCCGGGCATCCGCCTGGATTCCTTCACCGATCCCCTGGTGGTGGAGATGCTGGAAAAATATGAAAAACAGGGCATTAAAGTTTATGCCACGGACCTGACCCTGGACACGGGGATTCCCACCATTGCCGTTCTGGCCTGGGATCCGGCCACCTTTCCCGTGGAAAGTGAAATCGTCTGGACCGCCGGGACCTCCCCGGATCCGGAAAAGGCCATGAGCCGGGCCCTCACCGAAGTGGCCCAGTTGGCCGGTGATTTCAACTCCGGCTCCAATTATGTGGCCTCGGGCCTGCCCAAGTTCACCGACATTGAAGATGCCCGGTTCATCACCCACCCCGAAACCATGGTGGATGTCCAGGATATGCCCAACCTGGCTTCGGATAATATCCGCCACGAGGTGGAGGCATTGCGGGACACCCTGAAGGAACGGGGATTCCACCTGCTGGTCATGGATACCCGGCACAAGGGGCTGGATATTCCGGCCTTTTACACCATCATGCCCGGTGCCCATTTCCGGGAACGGGCCGCCAACGCCAGTGTGGGCATGTTCGCCGCCCGCCTCATCACGGAAAACCTGGATCCCTTCACTGCCCTGGTTCGCCTGGAAGAGTTGGAGGATTGCCTGCCCGACCAGTATTACACCAGCTTTTACA
>JAKSBM010000327.1 GCA_022361135.1 Desulfobacterales bacterium
AGCAGATGCAGAAAATCAATACCCAATTCATGGCAATTTACGAGGCCAAAGGGGGCTTATACCAGGATGAATACGCCCAACTCAACGCACCCCGTACGGAAAAATGGGATGAATTGTTTGATTCCGGGCGGGAGGCACTTGAAGACAAAGCCTGCGGCTATGCGTGGAGGATTTCCCAGGGTGCTGGCGAGACCATGGGCAGCATCCTTGACACGATTTGGCTAGACTATAAGTACACCACATGGGATATGAGGACGAGGCCAGACTTCAAGCCTCAACTGTAACCTTAGATAAAAGAATTTTTTCTTCATCCGTAGCCAAACGTCCCCTTGGGCAGGTGATTTTTGCCCAAGGGGACGTTTTTTTACTGACCCATAAGAATCTGGTGGTACCGTTTTTTCCCCGCCCGAAGGGTGAGGGCATTGTCCTGGAACATCTCCCGGGTGATGGGCTGGTCAAAGGCGGTGACGCCTTCTCCATTGATGTAGGCCCCGCCTTGGGAGATCAGGCGGCGGGCTTCTCCGGCGGATTTGCACAGGCCGGTTTTCTGGAAGAGCTGGTATGCGGGCACCCCTTGGGCAAACTCTGCTTCGGTCATGGATGTGGAGGGCAGGGTGGCCTTGGGCTGCTGGATGGCCTCCCTGGGGATGGTGGAGGAGGGGAGAAGATCGGCATCAATGGCCCGACTGCCGAAGGCTGTGGCTGCTGCGGCCCTTGCCTTGAGGGCTTCTTCCCGGCCATGGGCAAGGGTTGTGGCTTCAAAGGCCAGGATTTCTTTGGCCTGGTTGATCCGGGAACCGGTAAGGTTGGCCAGGCCGTTGATTTCTTCCAGGGGGAGGAAGGTGAACAGGGAGAGGAACTTGGCCACATCCGGGTCCTGGGTGTTGATCCAGAACTGGAAGTAATCGTAGGGGGAGGTCTTTTCGGGATCCAGCCAGACGGCCCCGCCGGCGGTTTTCCCCATCTTGGTGCCGTCGCTTTTGGTGATGAGCTTGAAGGTGATGCCGAATGCGGTCTTCCGGGCGGCCTTGCGCACCAGGTCCACCCCGGCAACAATGTTCCCCCATTGGTCGCTGCCCCCCATCTGGAGGAGGCAATTGTGATTTTCGGAAAGCTTGAGGAAGTCAAAGGCTTGGAGGAGCATGTAGTTGAATTCGATGAAGGAGAGCCCTTGGTCGGATTCAATGCGGTTTTTGTAGGCTTCGGCCTTGATCATCCGATTGATGGAAAAATGGCGGCCAATGTCCCGGAGGAAGGGAATGTATTCCAGGTCGGCCAGCCAGTCGGCATTGTTGGCCAGGATGGCCCGGTTTCCTTCAAAATCAATGAAATGGGAGAGTTGTGCTTTGATACAATTCACATTTTCATCAATGGTTTCCAGGGTCATCATCTGGCGCATTTCCGTTTTGCCCGAAGGATCCCCGATGCGACCGGTACCGCCCCCCACCAGGGCAATGGGCACATGGCCGGCCCTCTGCATGTGGGCCAGGGCCATGATGGGGATGAGATGGCCCACGTGGAGGCTGGCTGCAGTGGGGTCAAAACCGATGTAGCAATGATGTCCCGCCTGGGAAAGGTAGGCTTCCAATTCTTCCGTATGGGTCTGGTTTTCAATGAATCCCCGGTCCTGGAGGATGGATAAAACAGTCATGGGCTTTCTCCTTTAAAAATTAAAAAAGGCCTTGGGCGGTTGCGCCCAAAGCCTTGGAAAAAGTCCATCTGCTGAGGGCTCTAACCGGCCCGCAGCGTTGTGTGTTTACTTGATTTGGTCTCGGAGTTGTCCGGAAACACCACGGCGGGTCGGATATGGATAATATCCGTAATAATAATAGCCGTAGATGGGGGTGTTCTGGTGTTTCACGTTGTTCTCCTCGGGTTTTGGGGAAAATTTTATACGCCCCTTTGGGGAAAAATGCAAATTATTTTCCCGCAGCCTCCCTTTTCTCCTCCAATTCTTCCCAGCGGTCGTAGAGGTTTTGGGCTTCGGACTGGGCCTTTTCCAATTCGGCGCAGGCTTCGGCCATGCGACTGGGATCCATGGCAATTTCAGGGTCCTGGACCTTGGCCTCCCACTCTGCGGCCCGTTCCTCCGCCTCCAGGATTTTGCCTTCGATCTGTTCCAGTTCGAATTTATCCTTGTATGAAAAGGTCTTTTTAACGGTGGGCGCTTTGGCGGCCTTGGCAGCACGGGCTGCGGCTGCTGCCTTGGCGGCACGTTCCTCCCGGGCGGCATCTTCCCGGGCCTTCCTGGATTTCATGATCTGGTCAAAATTCCGGTAGAATTCTGGGGGAATCCCCGGTTCCAGGTAGAGCATGCGGTGGCATACCCGGTCCATGAGATATCTGTCATGGGAGACAATGACCACGGCCCCGGGGAATTCCCGGATGCTTTGCTCCAATACTTCCAGGGAAAGGATATCCAGGTCGTTGGTGGGTTCGTCCAAAAGGAGGACATCACTGGGCTGGCGCATGAGGTTGGCCAGGACAATCCGGGCCTTTTCCCCGCCGGAAAGGCGTTTCACCGGCATGTCCAGCTGGTCGGGCATGAAAAGAAATCGCTTGGCCCAGGTGACCAGATGGATGGAGCGATCCCGGAAGTTCACCGAGTCCCCGCCCTGGGGATTCAGGGCATCCCGCAGGGGGATTTCAGGGTCGATTCGGCTGCGGTTCTGGTCAAAGACCCCAACCTTGAGGCCCTCCACCCATTTCACTGTGCCTTCGTCGGGTTCCATGGTTTTTTCCAAAAGGGAGAGAAAGGTGGATTTGCCGGAGCCGTTTTCCCCCACCACGCCCAGGCAGAAACCCGGGCCCAGTTCAAATGTGATTTTGGAGAAGAGATCCTTGCCTTCGTAGCCCTTTTTCAGATTATGGACACGGAGGAGTTTCCGGGTCTGGCGGCCGGTGCCGTCAAAGTCCAGCTCCACCTTTGCCACGTGGCGATTCCGTTCCTTGACCGCGGTCAGGGCGGACCTGAGTTTTTCCGCCTGGTCAATGCGGTATTTGGCCTTGGTGGTCCTTGCCTTTGCCCCCTGGCGCAGCCATTCGTCCTCCCGCCGCATTTTGGAGGCCAGGGAGGCCTGTTGCTTCTGCTGGGCCGTGAGGAATTTGTCCCGTTCCCGTTCGAATTTATTGTATTGTCCCTGGATTTTGAAATAGCCGTTTTCATAGTATTTGGCGATTTCCATCATCCCGGAACAGCCGTTTTCCAAAAAGGCCCGGTCGTGGCTCACCACCAAAAAAGAAAAGGGGGCATTGGCCAGGATTTTTTCCAGCCAGACAATGCCCGAGATGTCCAAATGGTTGGTGGGTTCGTCCAACAGCAGCAGATCCGGTTTTTTGCACAGGGCCCGGGTGATGGCCAGGCGCTTGCGCCAGCCGCCGGAGAGCTCTGCCACGGTTACGGAAGGGTCTTCAAAATTGCCCTTGCCCAGGGATTGGTTCACCCGGCGGTGCCTCTCCTTGTCGTCCAGGGTCTGGTCGGCCAGGCAGTGGTACAGGGTTTCCTCCACCGTCAGCTCCAGGTCAAATTTGTCCTCCTGGGCCAGGTAGACAATGCGGTGGCCGGAAAGGGTGACCACCTCCCCGTCGTCGGGCAGGGATAGACCGGCAATGATTTTCAGCAGGGTGGATTTCCCGC
>JAKSBM010000758.1 GCA_022361135.1 Desulfobacterales bacterium
CCGCCCGCAAAGGGAATGTCAGCCTCGATGAAACCGTATTGAAGAAAAAACTGGATGAGAATTTTGGGGATGTCCAGGCCCTCTTCCTGGGAAAGCCCCCGGCCAGGGGATTTGCCGACCAGATCAACGACATGATCAAGGGATTCACCCGGGCCAATGGACTCATTAGCAGCGAAAAAAAAGCCGTCAGCTCCCAGATATCCCGCATTGAAAAGGACATTAAAAAAAAAACCCAATTCATTGATAAAAAGTATACAACCATGGCCGCCCAATTTTCAGCCCTGGACAAATACCTGCAACGGATGAAGTCCAAACAAAAATTCATCTCCAGCATGATCGATGCCGGTAAAAAGAAATAGCCTGGAAAGGAAAATATAATTCCATGGAAATCCCCGGGAACCATCCCGGGGCCGGACATGGCGTCCATAATATCCTGGCAATGGCCTCCCCCTTGTGATACCCCTGTTTCAAACACTTTTGTTAACCCAATGGGATGCCATCAAACCACGACCTATGAAATCAAATTCATCCGAGCCCCGGAGCACCGGCCGCATCATCCAATCCGTGGACAGGGCCGCCCGGGCCATGGGCCTCTTTCTCAAGGAAGGCCCCGAGCTGGGTATCAAGGATTTTGCAAGGCTTTTGGAACTGCCCAAGCCAACGGTGCACAGCCTGGTCAACACCCTGGCCCACCACCGTCTTCTGGAACAAAATCCTGAAAACAGCAAATACCGCCTGGGCCCCACACTCCTCCGGCTGGGGTTGAAATATGTGAAGCAATCGGATTTCCTCTCCACCATCGCCGTCTGGATGGAACGGCTATGCTACCGGTTTCGCAAGCCCGTCAACGTCTGCATGATCGTGGGCCACCAGGCCATGGTGGTCTACAAGGTCACCCCGGATGAAGAAATTTCCGCATTCCCCGACGTGGGGGCCGTGGTCCCCCTGCACAATACGGCCAACGGCAAGGTCCTGGTGGCCTTCAGCGACCCGGCCATCAAGGAAACCCTCATGGAGGGGTATACCTACACCCAGACCACCCCGACCACCATCACATCGGATTCGGCCTTCAAGGAAGAGCTGGAGCAGGTTTTCCAGACCCGACTGGGCTTTAACCGGGAGGAAGGGCTCCCCGGCATCACCGGGATTGCCGCCCCCATTTTCAACCACACCCGCCAGGTCATTGCCTCCTTTGGCATCTCCGGGGATACCGGCTGGTTCACGGAAAATGAAAGGCTCATCCTCACGGAAATCAAGAAGACCGCCATGGCCGTTTCCAAACAAATGGGCTATTCCGACCTCAAATACAAATAGTCCGAATATTTCACGACAATTTATTCCAAAGGATTTCCAGGGATTAATGGGGGGAAGAATTCATTTTGATTTCGCCATGGAGCCATGGTCGCAAATCCATGCAGGGAAGAATTTCCCCACGGCCAATTTAAATTGTTTTCAACGTCGCGACCAGCGCCACCATTCACATCCACCATCGGAGAGAAGAGAAGTGGGCCGGCAAGTGCCCCTTTCCCCCAATGCTATGAGACCGACAGGCCGCCACCCGGGAATCCCCGGGCGGCGGGCCCAACCATCAGGAGTAAAGGGATTGGATATCCCCCTTGTATTTTTCGGTGATCTGGCGGCGTTTCAACTTCAGGGTGGGGGTGATGAGCCGGGTATCCATGGACCAGTCCTCCCAGACGATCTTGAATTTCCCGGGCCGTTCAAACTTTTTGAAATTCCCGGAATATGTTTCAATTTCCTTTTCAAATAGGGCCTGGATAATCCCACTGTCCTTCCAGGCGGGATCCTCCGTGTCCAAGCCCATGGAGTCGGCATACGCCATGAGGGGTTCCATTTCCGGGGTGACCAGGGCGACGTTGTAACGCTGGTTTTCCCCGGAGATGAGGACCTGGTTGATATAGGGACTGAATTTCAACTCCTCTTCCAGGGGCCCCGGGGAAACATACTTCCCGTTTTCCATCTTGTACAATTCCTTGATCCGTCCGGTGAGGTATAAGAAGCCCTCTTCGTCCATGCGCCCCACATCCCCGGTTCGGAATCCACCATCCGGGGTGAATACGGCTGCGGTCTCCTCGGGCAGATTGTGGTATTCCTTCATGAGCAACGGCCCATGGACGATGATTTCCCCCTCTCCTTCCTTCATGTCCTCCATGTCCGGATCAATGGACACCTGGGCTTTGGGAATGATTTTGCCCACAGAGCCCAACTTCCGGGCTTCCGGGGAATTCATGGTCACGGCCATGGTGGTTTCGGTCATGCCGTACCCTTCGTGGATGGGGATTCCCACGGCATCGAAAAAGGCCACCACCGATTCATTCAAAGCCGCCCCTCCGGAAAAGGCCAATCTCAAACGCCCTCCGAATATGGCCCGGATTTTGGGAAAGACAATCCGCCGGGCAATGGCATTGGCCAGACGATCCACCAGGCCCGGCCGATGATCCAGACCGGGAAGGGGATTGCCCTTAACCCCATGGTGGAACAACCATTGGATGGGTTTGGGCTTTTCTTCAATGGCCTGGATGATGCGTTCGTACAATTTGGTATAAAGCCGGGGCACCCCGAAAAAAATGGTGGGTTTCACATCTGCCAGATCCTGGGGGATCTCCTTGAGGTCCCGGACCAAGGCCGAAGCATATCCGCTGTAAATGAGAATATGGACCTCCTCCAACTGCCCCATGAGATGGCCCCAGGGCAGGAAGGAAAGCCCCATGTCATCGGGCACCAGCATCTTCTTTTCAAAGGCCTTCACCAGGGACTGGATTTCCGTGAGCATATTGGCATGGGTGAGGACCACCCCCTTGGGATTGCCCGTGGTGCCCGAGGTGTAAATCAGCCCCATGGTTTCGTCCGGGGAAAGATTCAGGGGAGCGCAGGGACGTTCCCTCCCCTGGGCCATGAGCCGGCCGTAGCTGACCTGGGCACCGGACCCTTCGAAAAAGGGAACCACCTCGTCCAGATCTGGCATACGGGACGGCAAA
>JAKSBM010000205.1 GCA_022361135.1 Desulfobacterales bacterium
ACCGGGTATTGGTCTGGTTCAGGACATGGGTGGGGGTATGATCAATGTCCAGGAGGATGGCGTCGAATTTCCGACCGGGGGCTTCGGGATCAAAGCCGACGGCGGTTTCCCGGGACCGGGCAAAGAAGTCTGCCTGGGTAAGGCGGCACCGACCATCCTGGGCCAGTGTGGTTCCCAGGGGAAGCAATCCCTTCCGATGCCATTCAATGACGGCATCCATGTATTCCACCACCACCAGGGAACGGACCGCTGGATTTTCCAACACCGTGGCCGCCGTATATCCCAGCCCCAGGCCTCCCACCACCACATCCAGATGGCCTCCTCCATGGGCCTGGGAATCTTCATCCACGGAATTTCCTTCCAGGGCAGCCAGGCCCAGCTTGGCCAATTGGACCTCGGATTCATAGAACAGGCTGGACATGAGAAAATACTCCCCCAGCTTCACCTCATAGATATCCACCCCCGGAAGTTGAACCGATTGCCTGCGCCGTAGAATCAATTCCCCCAAAGGAGTTTCCCGATAATCCAATTCCTCAAAATTTAAACCCATTGTCCGCCTCCGATTAAAAGGGATCTCCCCTGTATTTTCTGCATTAAATTCTTTTATCCGTCACACCATTAAGATGATCTTTTAATTTTCCATTCCAACGAGGACAACGCCCTCCAACCGTCGCGGGTAAGGGATGGAATTCCCAGAAACATAACACAGCACCTGATTTAGTGCACACCCATTGATGCGCCGGAGATATGGGCCCGGACATTCAAAGCCCGGAATGGAAGCTGTAATGATCCACCGCCACGGATTCAGAAAAGGCGGCGGAACAGGTGAAGGCATTTCACCCACAGGGGACAATTGGTGACAACAAAAAATTTTAACAGCCATTGGGCGTTTTGGTATCAACACTTTGGGGGGAATGGAAATAGATTGCCATGTATTATCCGGCCCGGTACTCCGCTGAAACCCATTGGGAATATGTATTTTTTCTCCTTTTTTTCTACTAAATCAGAAAAAGAATAGGAAAAACCTCCTTGCTTTACACTTGCATGTAATATATTACATACAGAATTTAAAATTCAAAACACAGCATAGAAGAGAGGGATTAAATGGAAAAACTCGCAAAAATCGAAAAGCCGGCCCCCCTTTCCACCATTGCATACAATGCCCTTCGGGAGTCCATCCTATCGTTCCATTTAGAGCAGGGGACCATATATAATGAAGTGGCTGTGTCTCAAAACCTAGGGTTATCCAGAACCCCGGTGAGGGAAGCATTATTAAAGCTGGCAGCCCAGGGCATGGTCACCTTCCTCCCCAGAAAAGGATTCATTGTTACCTCATACACATTGGAAGATGTGGAAGAAATTTTTGAACTTCGCGGCATGATCGAAACATCCGTGGCGCGAAAAGTGGCCCGCTCCATCACCCCGGCATCCTTGGACACGCTGAAATCGTATATATCCATTCAAAAAAAAGCGGCCAGGGAAAAAGATCATTATCAATTCATGATCAGCGACCGGGAATTCCACAATTACTTCTTCAAATTGGCCAATAATTCCAGGCTATTAACAATTACAGACAATTTCCAGGATATGTGTCACCTCATGGGAACCAATGTCTTGCGAGATGAAACAAATTACAAAAAAACCATCCATGAACATGAACAGATCGTATCGGCCTTGAAAGCCCATGATCCGGAAAATGCGGAAAAAACGGTGAAACGCCATCTGTCCATGGTCAAGGAAATCGTCAAAATGACGCTGAAAGAATGAGGGTATACCCTTTAAAATGAGGGTATTGGAATATCAGTACGACAAATAAAATTTAGCAAAAGGAGAAGTTAGAGTGAAGCCCCAAGTGCAATTTCTATCTGAGAAAGAAATACAAAACATTCATGCCAGTTCCTTGAAAATTTTAAGTACGACCGGGATGCATTTCCCAGCCCAAGAAGCATTGGCAGCCTTTGAAAAAGCAGGTTGCCGCATCCAAGATTCCGATCGGGTTCTCATTCCATCCGAATTGGTTGCGGACGCTTTGAAAAAAGTTCCCAAACGCAATGAGGTTACCCTGTACGGAAGAGACCCTCAATTCGACGTCAAATTCACCCAGCACATCCCTTCCCTGTCCTGTATGACCATGGCCACCAATGTCATGGATCCCCATTCCCTGGAAAAACGGGCGGCCACCAATGAAGATCTGGCCCACTTGACCCGGCTGGCCCACGACATGGAATGCGTTGCCGTAAACGGCGGCCTTGTCACGCCCCAGGAGGTACCCGGCGCCGTCAATGACTGGTACACATGGGCAACCTGCATGAAAAACACAACCAAGCATATCACCGGGGGTGTCTATGGGTATCAGGGCGTTCTGGACGCAATTGAAATGGGAGCCATTGCCTGTGGGAGCAAAGAAAAATTTCTGGAACGCCCCTTTATTTCAGGCTGGGTTTTAACCATTCCCCCCTTGGATATGGATACAGCCTCCCTGGAAGCCATGATTGAAATGAACAGACACCACATCCCCATCATGCTCAGTTCAGGTCCCATCCTCGGCACCACGTCTCCGGTGACCATTGCCGCCACCCTGGCACAGGCCCATGCTGAAATCCTGGCCTGCATTACCCTGGCCCAACTCATCAAGCCGGGCGCGCCCGTTGTATATACGAGTTTTGCCCGGGGAATGAACATGAAGACCTCCAATATTTCCATGGCCGGTCCGGAATTTGCCGTATTAAAGGCATGCATGAGCCAGATGGGCCTTTCCCTGGATCTCCCCATCCGCATGCCCTCCATGCTTCGCGATTCCAAAGTATTGGATGCCCAGGCCGGATTTGAAACCGGAATGGTGGGCACACTGTCTTCATTTGGTGCGGACATCATGGACTCCATGCAGTTGGATACAGATTTGGTCGTGGATTATGCAGATGTCGTTTTCTGCAACGACGCCATGGCAAACATCCGCCATGCCCTGCGTGATCTGGATGTGAATGAAGATACCCTGGCCCTGGATGTCATTGATGAAATTGGTCCCCGCGGCACCTTCCTGGGACATAGACACACCTTTAAAAATTTCAAAACCGAACTCCTCCATTCCGACGTTATGGATCACAACAATTGGGAACGATGGGAACAACTGGGTGCAAAGGACATCCGCCAGGTTTGCCTGGAAAAAGTCAAGGGTATGATGGAAGAGGAAAAGGAACCCTTCCTGACCCCGGAACAGGAAGCCGCCATTGATGCCATCGTAGAGAAGGCAAGCCAGGATCTCGCACAGCCCGACTCAGCCGCCTAAAGCGCCCCCATAACATAAAGGATCAAACCATGTCTGACATCCCCACCGACACCCGTGATGCGTCCGGAAAAACGGACCTGCCTGTTTTCCTCATAAGCACTGGTTTTCTTGTATTATTTGTTGTTTTATCCCTCATCAATGTTGATTTTGTTACCCAATGCGTCAATGTGGCCCAACGCTTTTCCACCACCTATTTTGGCGCCATCTGGCAACTACTTCTCTTTGTCACCTTTTTGATCGCCGTATATCTGGCCTTCTCTCCCTACGGATCCGTCCGGGTCGGCGGCCTTAAAGCGCCTGAAACCTCAAGTTTCAGATGGATTTCCATGATCATGTGCGCCCTCCTGGCCGGTGGCGGAGTTTTCTGGTCTTCGGCGGAACCCATGTACCATTTCCTAACACCGCCCCCCACATTCCCAGGCGTTGCCGGATCAACGGCAGAAGCCGTACCCGCAGCCCTGGCACAATGTTATCTGCACTGGGGATTTTTAGCCTGGGCCATACTGGGAACCCTGGGAACCATCGTTCTCATGTATGCCTGCTACCATAAGGGAATGCCCATGAAACCCCGGGCCCTGCTCTATCCGGTGGTGGGCAAAAAAGGGGTGGAATCCTGGTTGGGAACCCTGGTGGATTCAGCCTCCATCATTGCCGTGGCGGCCGGCACCATCGGCCCCATCGGGTTTCTGGGATTACAGCTCAGTTATTCCCTCCAATATCTGTTGGGAATTCCCGATGTATACTCCAGTCAGCTCGGCGTCATCGTCGTCATCACCCTGATCTATACCCTAACGGCCATCACGCCCATTTATAAAGGGATCAATCTCCTGAGTAAAATCAATGTCCTCATTGCCATTGGTCTCATGGCATTTATCATGGTCGTTGGCCCCGGCCGATTCATCATTGATCAATTTTTCACGGCATTCGGTCTCTACCTCCAGGATTTCGTACGGATCAGTCTGGACCGCAGCAACACCCAGTGGCTGGGTTGGTGGACCATATTTTACTGGGGCTGGTTTTTGGGATACGGCCCCATGATGGCCATTTTTGTCACCCGGATATCCAGGGGCAGAACCATTCGGGAAATCATGCTCACCGTGGCCGTCATTGCCCCGGTGGTCACCAATGTCTGGTTCACCGTATTGGGCGGTGCAGGTATCCATTATGAACTCTTGAATCCAGGTTCGGTTTCTTCGGCATTGAAGGAATCGGGACTGCCGGCGGCATTGCTGGCCATTGTGGGCCAGTTGCCCCTTTCCACCATCCTGATTCCCGTGGCATTGATTCTGGTGGTTCTCTTCCTGGTCACCACGGGGGCCGGAATGACCTATTCCATTGCCATTTCCGTCACCGGAGATGAAAACCCGCCGGTATGGGTTCGCCTCCTCTGGGGTATCCTCATGGGAGCAATGGCAGCCTTGCTGATAAAGATCGGAGACGGGGGCATTAAGGCACTCCAGGCATTCATCATTGTCTCGGCCGTGCCCGTGGGTCTATTCTATATTCCCCAACTCTGGACCGGAGTCCAATGTGCGGCAAAGCTTGCCCGCATTGAAAATCAATCCGCACCGAACCACCCCCCCAAATAAAACAAACGGCGCACCGCCACGGTGGTGGTGCGCCATCCAAACCGAACCACGGGTTTGAATCATAAAAAAGTCTCCGTAACGGCCATGGGGCGATCGGATTTCATTTTTACCATCTATTTCAGGTTGAACAACGTGTCTAATTCGCAGAAAAAAACAGCTTTCATTGAACCGGCTCCCGGAATCCGAAAAGGACTGACCGAACTGCCGAAACACATCACCCCGGAAACCGTCAGTGCCGGTCTCATCGCAGCCATATTCGGATGCACCGGCCCCCCCCTCATTGTAATGAATGCAGCCATGGCTGCCGGATTTACTTCAGCCCAAACCATTTCATGGTTATCCTCGGTATGCATATTCGGCGGCCTTTTAAGCCTTGTCCTTGCACTGAAGTACCAACAACCCATCACAGGGGCATGGTCCATCCCCATTGCTGTGATGCTGGGGAACACCCTAACCTATTTTAATTTCAACCAGGCCGTCGGGGCATATCTATTGGCGGGAATCATCGTCCTACTCCTTGGCATTTCAGGGTGGGTGGGAAAAGTAATGCGCCTCTTACCCATCCCCATTGTCATGGGAATGATAGCCGGGGCCATGATCAAATTCGGCACCGGAATGGTTCTATCGGTGAAGGCCCTTCCCCTGGTCTGCGGCAGCGCACTTATGGGTTACCTGGTCTGCACACGATTGATTCGAAAAATTCCTCCGGTGCTCGCCGCTCTAATTACGGGGATCTGTGTGGCATACTTTTCAGGGGCCCTGAATGTCGCCAATGCAGAATATACACTCGTGCTCCCGTCCTTCTACGCCCCGGAATTCACCCTGGACGCCTTTTTCTCCATCAGCGTTCCGGTTGCCATTCTGGTCATTGGCGCCGAGAATGCCCAAGCCACGGGTGTGTTGCTCACAGAGGGGTACAAGCCCCCCATCAATTTCATGACAATTATCAGTGGAATCGGTGGAATCATGACTTCATTTTTCGGTGGACACAACGCCAATATTGCCGGCCCCATGACCGCTATCTGTGCCTCCGAAGCAGCCGGTGAAAACAAAGACGGCAGATATGCAGCCACGGTCATTAACGGAATTCTGTTTGGCGGATTCGGAGTGATTGCATCCATCGCAGTCACCTTTATTCAAGGCGTCCCCAA
>JAKSBM010000389.1 GCA_022361135.1 Desulfobacterales bacterium
CTGGCCGTTGTCCGTGGTGGCCGTGAGCATGATGATGGATTTTCCATTGGGGGAAAGGGCGGCCCCACGGGTGAAATCCAGGAGTCCGTTGATGCCGGTGTAATTGTTCACGGGCAGGGTGTCTGCAGCCACCTGGCCGATGAGGTCGATGGCCATGGCCGAGTTCAAGGAGGTCATGGCATTGTGGCGGCCAATGATGGAGGGGTTGTTGATGTAACTGGACGGGTGGAATTCAATGGAGGGGTTGTCGTCGATGAATTCGTAGAGCAGCTTGGACCCCACTGCGGACCCGGCCACCAGTTTTCCGTCGTTGAATCCCTTTTTCTTATTGGTCACCACCCCCATGGAAAAAAGGTGCATCATGGGGTCGGAGATGTATTGGGAGTGGATGCCGATGTCGTTTTTTTCCGACAGGCAGACCATGATGGCTTCATTGGTGAGGCTGAGGCTTGCCTGGATGGTGGAGCCGTCGTCAATGAGGCGGGAGATGTGCCTGGCAATGGTGTTGGCGCTTTCCAATTCGGGCAGGGGCTGGATGGTGAGCAGCTCTTCTTCATGTTCCACCAGGTAGTCCACATCATTGACATGGATGAAGCTGCGGCCCAAAACCCGGGGCATGTTGGGATTGACCTGGCAGATGACGATGTCTGCCACTTCGCAGGCGGCCAGGGTGATGTCCACGGATACCCCCAGGCTCATCCAGCCGAAATCATCCGGGGGCGATGCCTGGATCAGGGCGGCATTCAAGGGCATGAGTCCGCTTTTAAACAATTGGGGAATCTGGGACAGGTTGATGGGGGTGATGAAGCGCTGGTCCTTTTTGATTTTCTGGGGGGATGCCGAGCCCAGGTAAAAGGAGCGGATTTTAAAATGTTGATCCCGGGATTGGCTGGCCACCTGGGTGAGGGGGCCGCTTTCCACGCTCATGAGGCGGACGATCTCAAGGTCGGTGAAACGGGATGAAGCATTGGAAAGCTCCTGGACCAGGTATTGGGGCTCCCCGCTGGCAGACCCCACAAAAACACGCTGGCCCGGCCGAATATGTTGCAATGCGCTTTTGGCATTGGAGAGTTTTTCAACATAGGCATCGGCCCAATAGGTGGTTTTAGGCATGATATATGAGTCTCCATGGTTTTTGGGGTATCATAGTAAAATTCCATTTCAAAGGGAACAAAAAAGCGTTTATAAGCAAATCTTAATCAAATCATAAATTTAATCAACTTTTTGCCGGAAACCCGGTTTTTTGTCTTGCGGTTTTGCTTTTTATTCGGTACGGTGCTGAATGTTTGACTAGTTTATGAATCCTGTTCAAAAAATGATGAGGGTCAGATGGGCATATATGAGCGCAAGCAAAAGGAAAAGGAATACCGGCGTAATACAATTATAAATGCGGCTCAGAAAATATTTTCTGCCAAGGGCTACAATAGTGCTACCATGGAAGAAATTGCCAAGGAAGCAGAGTTGAGTCCGGGTACCCTCTATCTCTATTTTAAGAACAAAGAAGAACTCCATACCTCCCTTTCCATCAATCTTCTCAGCCGACTTTCGGACATGCTCCACGACGTGGTGGAACAGGAAATCGGAATTGAGGAAAAGATCAAACGATTCAGGGATGTCTTCATCCAGGTCTATGATGAAGATGCCAGTATCCTGATCAACCTTTTTCACCTCCAGTCCGGTGAAACCTTGACCAACCTTTCCGACGATGTCATGGAAGAGCTCAAGACCTATTCCTCCCGGGCCCACGGCGCATTGATTTCCGTGGTCCAGGAGGGGATTGATGCGGGTTTTCTCGTGGATGAGCACCCCGCGGCCCTGGCGGATGTGATCTGGGCCACCTATTCGGGGGTGGTGCTTTGGGTGGATAGCAAGCGTTTGCTCAATGATGAAAAGGATTTCGTAAAGCCGACCCTGAGGACGGCTTTTTCAATGATAATTAAGGGAATGAGTAAATAGTTTCTGTCTATTTGCACAACCGGTGGATGGTTTGTGCATGCCAAGCTCCCCTGCCGGAAAAGGTGGGGATCCCCTTCTCCTGAAGATAATCTGCAATCACAGAAAATGTGGCGCCCTGGTCCCGCATATCCTGGATCATTTCCAGGATATCGTCCTTGGTGTAATGGGTTCCAGAGGCATAACTGGCCGTAGCCTGGGGCACCGACTGGGAAGAACCGTTGAAGCCGTCGCTTAGCAACAGCCGGTTCAAGGTTTCCAATATGTCGGATACGGCATTTTGTCGGCGAATCTTTGAAGCGGTCAATAATTCGTTGGAGTTGACGAAGGTCTCAATCATTTCCGTGATTCGGGTTAAATTTTCAAGGAGTTCCGGAGTGACCTCCACGGGGCCGGGCTTTAAATTGGTGGTGGGGGGCTGGTCGGCAGCGCCCTGGTAGGCGCTTCTTCTCTCCGAGGCATTTCGCCGATCCTGTTGTATATAAAGCTGACCGTCCGGTTTTTTCCTTGGATGGGGTATCTCCTTTTTATAGGAGCTTCGAAGATTTTTTAAAAAATCACTCATTGGATCATCTCCTTGATGGTTGTGCCTAATGGGGGCCATCCGTTGGTCTTGTTAATGATTTTTGGGGGGTGTTAAATGGATGTAAAAAAAAGTCGATACGGAGGGATTTAACGCTTTTCAGGGGATGATCGGTTTTACATAAATTATGGGTGAATTTTCAAAAAAGAGGTGTGCTGTTGCAGTGTGGAATTTGTTTAGACGTTTCGGATTGTTCCTTTAAATTATCACATAAATTACAATGGTGTCAAAAGGATTTGTGGGGCTTGGAAAAGGTCTGATCCCATGGATGGTTTCCAGGGTTGACCTGCCTTGATAAAAGCCGATATCTGGGGTATGGTTACCTGGATTGGAATCCGATTTGAAAGGACGAAAATGAAATTTTTCCCCTTAAGAACGACCCTCCTTTGTCTGATAATCATGCCCATTCTTTATGTCCTGGTTCTTAAGAATGTTCAATCCCACCTGAACCACTCCTATCTGATCGACATTCAAAATGTGATGATCCTGGACCCCGGCCCCCTTCTGGATGGGCGGGAGACCCTTGAAAAACGGTTAAACACCAATATTCGAAATTTCATCAAGGCCGATTGGTTCCTCCAGGCGGCCCGGTTAAACTTGACCATTTCCGTGACCACGCCGGATGGCCGCATCCTTTATCCCAGCTATGAAAAACAGGAAGAAGAGGGGGTATCCCCCAAGGTGGTGGCCCAACGGAATTTTGAGTTGTTGAACCAGGGCGTCCGCCCCATGGTCATGGTCTCTCTACCCCATGGGTCCCGGTTTGCCAACCTGGTCCTGGGGGTTGCCCTTCTAGGATCCCTGGGCATTTTTTCGTACTCCTATCTGCGTGGGGTTCGCATGGCCCGGGCCGAGTCCCGGATCCACGATTCCATTATCCAGGAATTCAAGGACGAAGACCGCATGGTTCGAAAACAGCTGGATGAATTGGAAAAAGAAAAATACCAACTCTCCAGCCAGATGATCGACCTTAAGGGCAAGTATCTCAAGGACCAGGACCGGGCCAAGATCAATGAAACGGAAATGTTTGATGAGATTGTCAACCTGGAGGAAAAGCTGGAAGAAATCCGTGGAAAGGAATTGGAAAAAGAAACGGAAATCCAGGCCCTGAAATCCAAGCTGGATAAATATGAAAAGCAGAGGCAGGTCAAAACAAAAAAGGGCACCCAGGATCTTCCCGGACGTCGCCTGGCCGCCCTCTACAAACAGGTGGATTTCCATCGCCGGGCCATTGCCGGCTTTTCATCCCTGCCCGAGGATATGCAGATCAAGGCCGAAGAGGTGATTCTCCAACTGGATCGAAATCCGGATAAGGTCATCATTAAACGGAAGGTTTTTTCCGGTAAGAAGCACCGGGGGAATGTTCTGGAGGTGATTTTCGGGTACAATGGACGGCTCTATTTCCGTACCCAGGAAAATAAGCGCATTGAAGTTCTGGTCATCGGGACCAAGAACAGCCAAGGTAAGGATATGGATTTTCTCCACAAATTATAGGGCCAAAGGTTCTCCCTACCAATATCCCCACTCCTGCCTCACAATGACGTGAATCCCAAGGAAAAAATTGGTCACCCCATGTGCCAGAATCGGGGCAAAGAGGTTCTTTTTCTGGAACAGGACCAGGGCGTAGATCATGCCGGCCAGGATGCCGGGCAACCATCGATTGTGCTCCAGGCCAAAGGCCACGGATGTGCCGATGAAGGCAAACCAGGAAAATGTTCCCAGAGGAACCTTTTTAAAGTTTTCGCGAATCAGGAAACGCAGGGCAAAGGAGCGCCAGAATAATTCTTCCATCACCGGCACCACCAGGGCGGCCCCGGCCAATCGGAAGGTTAGAAGGACATAGATGCCTGCGCCCTGGGTGATCTCCCAGGGGTTGTATTCCGAAGGGGGGCCGATGTGGGTGTATTTCCCTTCCAATCCCACCCAGATGATATAGACCAGAACCCCGGCCATGATGGAGCTCAGATCCCAGTTGGGACGGATTTCCCCTTTGAATGTTTTCCAGAAATAGGCCAGGGTGCCCAGGGTGACCAGGGTTTTGAGGGGATAACCTATGGTGTCGGGGATGCCCACCAGACCGGGAAGATAGGTGAAAAGGGCAAAGACGATAAATGGAAGCCCATAGGGAAGAAAGGCTTTGAAAAAAGATGTTTGATTTGACATGGTTTTTTCCGGAATAGGGTTGATGCTTGGTTGATTCCCCAGGCGTTGTTCCGCCCGATTCCGGCATGGGAAGACCGGGGTGGATCATTGAAAATCTCGGGCGGAATCCTTCCTGGAATCAATTTTAGTTACAATGGATATCCCGGGTGAAGTCAAGGATTTATTCGTCATCGTCGGAGAAACGTTCCCGGATTTGCTGGATTTCATCCTCACAATCCAGAAAGGCCTGGATAACCATGGGATCAAAGTGTTTTCCATTGCCTTCCTTGATGATGGAAATGGCCTGGTTGTGTGAAAAGGGTTTTTTATAGGGCCTGCGGGAGACCAGGGCATCGTAGACATCGGCAACGGAGAAGATCCTGGCACAGAGGGGGATCTCTTCTCCCTTGAGCCCCAGGGGATAGCCGGATCCATCAAATTGCTCATGGTGGTGGCGGGCGATCTGGGCGGCCACCCGCAGGTAATTGGCCCGGGGGGCCTTTTCCATGGCTTCCTTCAGGGTTTGATAACCGATCTCCGCATGGGATTTCATGATGCCGAATTCCGTGTCGTCCAGACGGGCCGGTTTCAACAGAACATAATCGGGGATGGCCACCTTGCCGATGTCGTGGAGGGGGCTGGTGAGGAAGATGTTTTCGATGAGGGGGCGGTCCAGTTCCCGGGGGCGATGGGGCATGTCGTACATGCGTTCTGCAACGGCCCGACTGTAATACCGGACCCGCTGGAGGTGGTTGCCCGTGTCCTCGTCCCGGGATTCGGCCAGTTTGGCCAGGGCAAAGATGACAATGTCCTTGCTTTGGAAATTCAATACCCGTTCCCCGGCTTTGATGCGAACTTCCAGTTCGTGCTTGTCAAAGGGCTTGGTGATGTAATCGTCGGCACCGGTGTCGATGCCGTGGATGATATCGGTCTTGCTGTTCCGGCCCGTGACCAGAATCATATAACAATAGTCTTCCCGCTGGGAGGCGCGGATTTTGGAAATCAGTTCCAGGCCGTCCATTTCCGGCATGACCCAGTCGGTGATGACGATTTGGTGGTTTTCCCGGACCCAGGCTTCCAGAGCCTCCTTGCCGTTGGATACGGCCGTAACCTGGTGGCCCAGTTTCTGGATAAAAATTTCAAGGGTTTTTCTGCTGACCAGTTCATCGTCTGCAATTAGAATTTTCATGTTTTTTCCTCGTCCCAGCAGATGGCGGATATTTCAGATTCAAAGTGTTTCAGTTCAAGTTCCAGGGCGCTGAACAGGGGCCTGGCCGATTCCGGTTCCTTGGATCGGCACAGGGATTCGGCATCCCGGGCCACGGCCATGAAGCCATGGGCCTCAATGTAGGAGGCGCCCCCCTTGAGGGCATGGAAGTTGGATGCGGCCTCCTGCCAGGATTCTTCCTCAAGGGCCTGGGCAATGGCAGGCAGCATTTTATGGGCCTGGAGGATGAATTCGTCCAGGATCATTTTCAGGACGCCCTGGTCCCCGTCATATCGTTTCAGGGCGGCCCCATGGTCAAATACCGTTGTTTGTGGCGCTTCCTCCAGGGCATCCTCCCCGGGATAATCAACCTGGGGGGGAATCCATTTTTTCAGAACCTCAATCAGTTTTTCCCGGCGGATGGGTTTGCTGATGTAGGCATCCATGCCCGCTTCCAGGCAGGTGTCCATGTCCCCGGCCAGGGCGTTGGCCGTGAGTGCCACGATGGGGGTATGGCGAAGCCCCTTTCTCTGGGTGGCTTCCCAATTTCGGATTTTCCGGGTGGCTTCCAGCCCGTCCATGAGGGGCATTTGTACATCCATGAGGACCAGGTCGTAGTCCTTGGCCCGAACCATTTCCACGGCCTGGTTTCCATTTTCCGCCAGGTCGATACCGGAAATACCGATCTGCCTGAGGATTTCCCGGGCAGCCAATTGGTTGATGGGGTTGTCTTCGGCCAGGAGCAATTTGATACCTTTGCCGTCCAGGGCCACGGGGGAGGGGGGGGAAGCCGCCTTGGGGCGAAGGTGTTCCGGGGTGATCAATTCACCGGATTGGTCGGTGACGGCAATTCCCAGGATGGCCATGAGGGTGTGGGTACCGGCGGGTTTGGGGATGAAACCGGTGAAGCCCTGGGCCTGGATGATTTCCTTTTGGGCCAGCAATTGCCGGGGGCCGGAAATGATCAAACGGGTCTGGCTCAGATGGGGTTTGGAGCGGACCAGGGTGGCAAATTCCCTGGCCTCCATTTCCGGCATGGAATGGGCAATGACGGCCAGGTCAAAGGCGGCGCCCTTCTGGTGGGCCATCTCAAGGGCATTGAGGGCCTGTAATGGGGTTTGGACCGCCTGGTTGGGGACATCGTAATAGGTCAGGGGGCGGCAGATGGCATCCCGGGCCGTGGGGTTGTGATCCAGGACCAGGACCCGGTGGAAGTGGAGGAATTCCAGGCCGGGCAGGGCCAGGTCGATGCCCTCGGCCGTGGGCAGATCCAGGTGGAGGCTGAACACCGCCCCCTGGCCCGGGTGGGACGCCACGGTGATGCTGCGCTGCATCAACCGGGACAATTGACGGCATATGGCCAGGCCCAGGCCGGTGCCGCCGAATTTCCGGGTGGTGGAGGTGTCGGCCTGGGTGAAATAATCAAAGATCTGTTCCTGTTTTTCTTCGGGGATGCCGATGCCCGTATCTTCCACCTGGATGATGATTTCCGCCCGGCTTTGGGTACGCTTCTTTAAATCCGCCCGCACGTGGACATGGCCCTGGCGGGTGAATTTGAAGGCGTTGGAGAGGAGATTGTCCAGGATTTGCTTCAGCCGCAGGCTGTCCCCCATGACCGTGTTGGGGATCAGGGGATCCACGTTGAGGATGAGTTCCAGATTTTTTTCTTCGGCCTGGGCCGTGAAGGGCTTGATCAAGCGTTCCAGCTCATGCTCCAGATGGATGGGCTTGGACTCCAGATCCAGCATACCGGCTTCGATTTTGGAAAAATCCAGGATGTCGTTGATGATGGTGAGCAGGGATTCCATGGAAATCATGGCCATTTCCACATAATCCCGCTGTTTGGTATCCAGCCGGGTTTGTTCCAACAGGCTGAGCATGCCCATGGCCCCGTTCAGGGGGGTCCGGATTTCATGGCTCATATTTGCCAGGAATTCACTTTTGGCCTGGTTGGCACTTTCCGCGGCTTCCTTGGATTCCTCCAGGGCCTGGAGGGTTTCTTTTCTGGAGGAAATATCCCGGCAGACGGCGACTATTTTGGGTTGGCCCTTGAGTTCGATGGTTTTGGCGCTGGTTTCCACCGGGGTGATTTTCCCCTGGGTGTTGATGAGGTCGATGTCCAGGTGATCCAATCCACCGGTTTCAATGCATCGGGCGATTTCCTCCTGGAGGCGCAACCGGTCCCTGGGATAGGTCCATTCCAGAATGGAGCGGCCCTGGATTTCCTCCAGCTGCCGGAATCCGCTGAGGCGGACATATTCCGGGTTGGCTTCTTCCACACAGCCGTCCATGCTGAGGATCACCACCCCGGCCTGGCTGGCGCTGACCACGGCGGCCAATTGGTCCTTGCTGTCGCTGAGGGCCTGTTGTTCGGCCTTGCGCAGGGTTACGTCCCGTTTGATGACAATGTAGTCTTCCACCCGGCCGGCTGGATTTTTCACCGGTGTGATGGTCATCTCTTCCACATAGAAAGAGCCGTCTTTCCTTTTGTTGGTGATTTCGTGCTGCCAGACCTTTCCGGCGGTGACGGTTTCCCAGAGGGTTTTGTAGAATTCAGGACTGTGTTTTCCGGATTTGAGGATCCGGGGGTTTTTTCCGATGACCTCTTCTTTGGTGTATCCGGTCAGGGTTTCAAAGGCGGTATTGATCCAGATGACCTGGCCGGCCCGGTTAATGATGCCGATGGCGTCGGCTGCCGCCTCCAGGGCTTCTGACTGGAGCACCAGCCGTTGTTCGGCCCGTGTTTTTTCCGTGATATCCGTGGAAAAGAAAACATAGCCGCTGAAATTTCCCCAGGCATCGGTGAGTGCGGTGATGCGGGCATTGATGAGCCGGGTGTCCCCCTTGTTCCGGTATTTTAAATCAAAGGGAAATTCTCCCCCTTGTTTTGCGGCGTCCAGGGCCTGGAGCAGTTCCGACTCCTTGTGTTTTTTGATGATGCCCGATTCCAGAACGGTTTTACCCAATACTTCATGGGCTTCTTTATTGAATATTTTTTCCGCACCGGTGTTGAATCGGGTGATGTTCAGGTCGGGATCCACGGAGATGATGGCCAGGGATTCCGAGTTTTGGAGGAGGAGATCCACCAGGGCATTTTTTTCCTGGAGGCCTTGTTCTGCCTTGAGCCTGGCTTTTTTTTCTTCCTTGAGCTGCTGTTGAAGTCTAATGATGTCGGTCATATGAACAACCTTAAGGGGTACCGGAGCCTTTCCATGTTCAGAAGCGCCTGTGCCATCCCCTATGAATGGGATGGGGGCGATAAACAGCCTCTATTAAAAAACAGGGTAATCTATCATTTTTTTTCCTATTTTTTCAAGGAAGATATGGGGGGATCGGTGAAAAGGGGTGATGGATGGATGCCCCTGAAGGCAGGGCATCCAAGGGGTTTTTATCTAACTGGCCCGGCTTGCTTCCCGGTTCAGTCGATTGGCCAGGTCTGCCATGGTGATGACCGGAATGTGTTGTTTCATTCCAAATTCAATGACCTGGGGCAGATCTGCCAAATTGCCGTTTCCAGTCAGGAGCTGGGAACAAACACCCAGGGGGGGGAGGTCGGCCCAAGCCATGAGCTGGAGGACGGCGTCCTGTATTTTGGGCGCCCGGGGGCTAAATGGGCTTTTGGATACGGCGGCAAATACATGGCCCGGGGTGGATATACTTCCAGCTTCTGCATTTGGGGCGGCCGCCGCCTGGATGGTGGCAAGTCGGTCCCCTGCCGATACGCCGCTGCCGATGTTCCGGCTTGCATCCATGGAGAACCGATTGGTGTTTTCATTTTCGCCCGGAGGCTGGGAAAATCCCAGGGCGATTGCCTTGGCTTCATCCATGCAGAGGGATATGAAGCCGGAACATTCCTTTATTAACAGGGCGGTTTGATCTTGGTTCAAGGAATCCGGGGTAAAGATCAGATACCCGGTGAAATCCGCAGCATCACCCTGGGTGATTAGAACGCCGTTGCCGTTGCGAAGCGAGATGACGGCCATTTTTACCCGATCTTCAGGACTGCCGAACTGATCTAGTAGAGATTGATTCATGACGAAACTCCTTGGAGAAATAGGGTTAAAGGCATTACAAACGAGAATTCGGGTGAGTTGATTTCACCCCCATCGAAGTGCTGTGGGCCTTCCGTTTATTGTGTGGATGGCCCTGGCCTGGATCGATGAAAAAAAGTCCAGGCGGAAATTGAATCGTGATTGAAACGGGAAACATGCGCCTTAAGCGAAAAGGCGGATAATTAGGAAATTACGATACCCCAGCTTTGGCGCCCTGTCAAATTGC
>JAKSBM010000120.1 GCA_022361135.1 Desulfobacterales bacterium
AGTTTGGCCACGGTGAGATCGGCCTCCAATTTACCGGATGGGTTGAGCCAGGGGGGGTAGGTGATGGTATGCATCGGGCCGTCCACCTGGTTGGCGGAAATCCGGTTGAGGATCTTGCCCGCATCCCTGCCCTGGACCAGAAATTTAGACATGAAGCTCATGTCCATGAGGACCACATCCTCCCGGGCAGCCCTATGTTCCGCCTCCCAATATTCAAACCACTTTTCCCGCTCCCAGGAATGGTGCTCCACCACCGGGGATTCTCCCTGGGGGGCAAACCAGTCCGCCCCTTCCCATCCCGACACCTCTTTGAAATGGGCCCCGGCGGCCTTGAGGGGGTCGTACAGGGCAGAAACCTTTGCCCCCCGGGCCGTCTGCATGGATTTATATGGATAGTGGCATTGGTAGACCATGCCCAGGGATTCAACGGTGCGGTGGGCCCGGTAGCTGCGGTTGTTCTGGTAGCTGTGCAGCCGGTCGATGTTGAATGCGGTGACGTCGATGTCGGCCTCTCCGGTGAGGATCCAATGGGCCATGGCCCGGCCCAGGCCCCCGCCCACAATGATGCCGATGGAATTGAGGCCGGCGGCCACAAAATAGTTTTTCACCTCCGGGGCTTCCCCCACCACGGCATTGAGATCCGGGGTAAAGCTTTCCGGGCCGCAGAAGAATTTTTTCACCCCCAGGGTTTCGGCAATGGGCACCCGGGAGATGGCTTTCTCCAGAAAGGGTTCCATGCGGTCCCAGTCCGGGCTGATTTCCCCAAAGGAGAAATTGTCCGGGATGCCGTCCAGCTTCCAGGGGGCGCACTTGGGTTCGAAGAGGCCGATCATCAATCCCCCCACCTCTTCCCGGTAATAGCCGTGGCAGGACGGATCTTCCAACACGGGCATGTTTTTGGGCATGTCCTTGATTTCTTCCGTGATGAGGTAATAGTGCTCGGCGGCCTGGTTGGGGATGTTGATCCCCGAGGCATCGCCGATTTGCCGGGCCCACATGCCGGCGCAGTTCACCACCACCTCGGCCTGGATATCCCCTTGA
>JAKSBM010000381.1 GCA_022361135.1 Desulfobacterales bacterium
GATCCGGAGCAGGATGCCGAATACACTCCGGAACACAAATTTACCCTGGATGCCCGGTATTACTTTGACTTTGGCATGACCCTCTCCTTCCAGGGGATCTACACTGGAGACCAGGTGGAATACGATGGTTCCACCCCCACCACCGTGGGTGACTACTTTGTGGCCAACTTCAAGGTCAACCAGAAATGGAAAATCACCGACAAGCTGACTTCCGACATCTTCCTGGAAGTTTCCAACCTCTTTGACGAAGACTATTATCTTGGCCACGGCCCGGAACCGGGACGCAACTTCCTGGTGGGCGCCACCCTGAGCTTCTAACCCTTATGAATAATACCGCACCCCGTTCCGGGGTGCGGTTCCCCAACCCCATGAAAAAAATATTATGTTTTATATTCATCTCTTTTTTGGGGGCTGGTCTCTGCATCGGCCTCCTTTTTAATTCCAACCCGGGTTCAACACCAAACGTTAAAAATGGACGTACCCTCACTGACATGCGCAACCGGACCTTCCAGGTGGCAGATCCCCTGGAGCGGGTCGCCCTGT
This sequence comes from Desulfobacterales bacterium, assembly GCA_022361135.1. The sequence goes on from JAKSBM010000381.1 coordinate 544, forward strand.
TAGGTGGCCCCACTGGTCAGGTGGCCTTTATCCTGGGCGTCCAGGATCAACTCTGCGCCGTAACCAACACCCTGAAAATGTCCCAACTGGTCCGGGAAATCCATCCCCGGATCGCCACCCTCCCCGGCCCCAGAACCACCTGCGGCAGCATCCAGATCGAAGAACTCATTGCCTCGACCCCGGACCTGGTCATTGCCGGAGACATCGATGGGGACATTGTCCTTGAAAAGACCCGAATCCCGGTGGCGTTTCTCCAGGACACCATGGGAGAGGGCATCGAGGACATGAAAAGGGAAATCCGTTTTTATGCCTACCTGCTCCAACGGGAAAAACGGGGGGAAACCTATGTCACTGAGCTGGATCGCATGCTCAGCCTGGTTCGGGAAAGGACCAGGGACATCCCCGAGGACAAAAAAATAAAAGTCTTCCTGGGATTCAGCCCCAGCCACCTGGTCACCCTGGGCGGGGACACATTCATGGAAGAACGCATTCAAATGGCCGGATGTAGAAATGCCGCCCAGAGCGTCACCACCATCGGCAAGCAGACCGGTCTTCATTCCGGCCTGGGCGAGGTCTCCATGGAGCAGGTCCTGGACTGGAACCCGGACATCCTTGTGGTGAACTTCGGGGATCTGGAAAAACTTCGAGACAATCCCCAATGGAAAAACATCAAGGCCGTTCGGGAAGGTAAGGTTTTCCATCAGCCCGCCGGGGTCTTTCTCTTCAACCGTCCCACCATGGAATCGGCGGCCGTTTTTCCCCTCTGGCTTGCAGCCCTGGCCTACCCCCAGCGCTTTGCCGATATTTCCGTGACCGAAAAGGTGAAGGATTTTTACAAAACCGTCATGGACTTTGACCTGAGTCAGGCCCAGGTGGAGGACATCCTGGCCGGCTCATACGAATCCCGACTCATGGAAGGAATCCGCCATCAAAGAAAATAAGCCATACGGCGGCATGGTCCGCCCGGATCTTCTCACGGTGGGGTTGTCCATGCTCCTCATCCTGCTCTTTTTTGGGGCCCTGGCCCTGGGCCGTGTGGACATTCCCCTGAAACAGGTGGTCCAAATTATTTTTTCCCCCCTGCTTTCCCCATGGCGGGAGCTGGCCCCGGATTGGTCCATCACCACCTATTCCGTTATCATGGATGTCCGACTGCCCCGGATCCTGGCCGGAATAATGGTGGGAGCGGCCCTTTCCATTTCCGGCGCCGCCTTCCAGGGGGTATTCCAGAATCCACTGGTCAGCCCCCATATCCTGGGGGTGGCCTCGGGTGCGGGATTCGGCGCCGCCCTGGCCATTCTCTTCTTCAATGATATCTGGATCATCCACCTGGTCTCCTTTGCCATGGGCCTTGTGGCCGTGGGTGCCACCTATACACTCTCACGGGTCTACCAGATGCGGGCCACCCTGATGCTGGTTCTTTCCGGCATTGTCATGGGCTCCCTGTTTTCCGCA
>JAKSBM010000705.1 GCA_022361135.1 Desulfobacterales bacterium
AGGGTTGACCGTCGAAGCTGCCAATCACGTTCGGAGGATCAGGTGGTCGCGGAATCTTCCTACCCCCATCATCGCCGGGTGGGGAGAAAAACCTTCCAATCAAATGGAAAAAGGCCCATTCAATCGGAAGGTTATTTTGGGAATCACTATAAATGGGCGATGTATGAAACCGTTATCGCCTTGAATTTGATTGCGATTTCATATTTGAAGGCTGGCATCAATAATTGCCGGATTCATAATTCCCCGTACTTGGACAAAATGAATTATTGGGCAAGCGGGAGTCTTTGGAACCCTCCCACTTGCCCAAGGAAAATATTCGGCTATTTTTTTAATATTCGGGATTTTGACATGTACCAGGGAGGCCCTTAATCAATGCCGCCCATGCACATGTATTTGATCTCCAGGTAGTCGTCCATACCGTATTTGGAGCCTTCCCTGCCGTTTCCGGATTCCTTGATTCCTCCAAAGGGGGCGGTTTCATTGGAAATCAAACCTTCGTTGATGCCGACGATTCCATATTCCAAGGCTTCGGCCACCCGCCAGATTCGACCGATGTCCCGGCTGTAAAAATATCCGGCCAGGCCGAATTCCGTGTCATTGGCCATTTGGATAACCTCGGCCTCGGTGTCGAATTTAAAAATCGGGGCCACGGGACCGAATATCTCTTCCCGGAAAACCCGCATGTCTGAACTTGCATGGGTGAGGATGGTGGGTTCATAGAACCCAGGTCCCAGGTGGGAGGTTTTTCCGCCCAGCTCAAGCGTGGCTCCTTTATCAAGGGCATCTTCAACCATGCTGTTGACATCCTCCACGGCCTGGACATTAATCATGGGGCCCACCGTTACTCCGGGTTCCGTTCCCACCCCCATTTTCATTGCCTTTACGGCCCGGGTGAATTTTTCGACAAATTCATCGTGGACTTTGGATTGGATGAAAAAGCGATTGGTGCAGACACAGGTCTGTCCCGCATTTCTGAATTTGCTGACCAGGGCACCGGCCACGGCTGCATCCACATCGGCATCCTCAAATACGATGAATGGAGCGTTGCCCCCCAATTCCATGGAGGTCTTTTTAACCGTGTCTGCGCAGGCGCGAATCAGGGTTTTTCCCACCTGGGTGGAGCCGGTAAAGGTGAGTTTGCGCACCAGGGGATTGGCGGTGAGTTCGTCCCCAATGGCCCGGGTGGAACCGGCCACCACATTAACGACTCCCCGGGGGATTCCGGCTTCATGGGCCAGTTCTGCCAGGGCCAGGGCGGAAAGGGGGGTATAGCCGGCCGGCTTGCAGACCACGGTGCAACCGGCGGCCAGGGCCGGGGCAATCTTCCGGGTCAACATGGCATTGGGAAAATTCCATGGGGTGATGCAGGCCACGACACCCACCGGTTGCTTAATGCAGACCAGACGCTTATCATTGGCGGGATGGGGGATGGTATCACCGTATATCCGCCTGGCCTCTTCGGCAAACCAGCGGACATAACCGGCACCGTATTTGATTTCCCCGGCTGCTTCGGCCAGGGGCTTGCCCTGTTCCGATGTGAGAAGCAATGCCAGATCATCCACATGGGACATGATCAGTTCGTACCATTTATAAAGCAGGTCGGCCCGTTGGACGGCTGTTTTTTCCCGCCACGGGGTAAAGGCGGCCTGGGCCGCATCAATGGCCCTGCGTGTTTCATCGGCACCGCACCGGGCCACCTGGGCAATGATTTCTCCCGTTGCCGGGTTGGTGACATCAAACACCCCGCCGTCGTCACTGGCGACCCATTTCCCATCGATGTAAGCCTGGGTCTGGAGAAGCCTTTCTTCTTTTAAATCAATCACTGGTATTCCTTTCTAATATGGGTTCCACACATGGAATTTCATACATATGCTTTGTTATTCGCTATGTCAATCGTGGCATAACGAAAATGACGGATTTATTGCCAGGGAAGTTTCCTGCCCCTTGATGAAATGGG
>JAKSBM010000309.1 GCA_022361135.1 Desulfobacterales bacterium
GTTTTCAAATTCAGGAGCCGGTGCGTTTCTGACGCTTTCCTGGGTCATGTCTGTGACCTGAATGTCGGTTTTGCCCATACCCTGGGCCATGGCTTCCAACACCCGACGGGTGGTGCCGGTGGGGGAAAAATAAATCAGATGGGTATGGTCAGGTATCATGGTAAACACTCCTTTATTGGGAAGAATCATTCAGCACAAAAACAAATAAAGCCTACTCCTAATAATGGACTTTTAAACTGATTATCAGAAGTATCTTCAAGAGGATAGAACAAAAAAAACAAATATCAATTGGATTTCCCATGGGCCAGAAGCCGCTTGAGCAGATTGTGGCTCATCCCCAGAACCAACTCTCCCAGGGGAATGCGGGCGGAAGGCCCTGTTTTCCGCAGCCCCAGAATCAAGGCCAGCAAAGGGTCGATCTCCCGGCGGGGCAGGATGGGGATTTTCCGTTCCCGGACCGGTTCAAGGCAGTCCGATCCGGGATCGGCATCGGTGACCAGGGCCGCAACCCCGGCCGAAAGGGGCAAGGTATGGGCCAGGGGCTCCCGGTCGGTTTCCGGCCGCCAGACCTCCACCTTGGCATGGGGGCCGGAAATCCACCCCTCGATGAGGGTGATGTCCGTGTGGCCGAAGTGCTGTTTCAACAGTTGCCGGGTGGTGGCATGGTCCCCGGTGGGAAAGTAAACGGCGGCCATCTTTCCGGTAACCATGGCTGCGGGATTGGCCCCGGCCTGGCGGTGGATATAACTGTCCTTGCCGGGTTTGTCCAGCTCATGGGCATGGGCGGAATGCTTGAGGGAGCCCACGGCCAGCCCCCGGGTGGTGAGGGCGGAGATGAGCTCCGCCGTCAGGGTGGTTTTGCCCGCCCCGGGCTGTCCGATGATCTGGATGGGTGTCATGGCAGGGTCCTCCGAAGTTAGGCCTTCCCAAAGGAACAATGGGGATAGCGGCAGACCTTGCAATTGAGGCAGAGTCCCCCGTGGGAAAGCTGGGCCAGCTCCCGTTTTCCCGGTCTTTCACCGGCCATGACCCGGGGAAGGATCAGGTCGAAGATGGTCCGGCGGTGGAAAAGGCCGCAGGCGGGCAGCCCCATGATGGCGGTTTTTTCCGTATATCCCAGAAGGAACATGGCCCCGGGCAATACGGCCGAAGAATAATTGACCTCGTCGAATCCGGCGGCCTCAATGCCGTCCCGGGTGACGTCGTCGGGATCCACGGACATCCCCCCGGTGGTGATGATGAGATCGGTCTCCTTGTCCAGGTAGTCCTGGACCCGGTCCCGGATCATGTCCCGGTTGTCCGGCAGAATACAAACCTCTTCCACAATTCCCCCCAGGGCATCGGCCTTTTCCCGTACAATGGCTTCGAACCGGTCCTGGATCAGGCCGTCGTAGACCTCGTTACCCACGATGGCCACCCGGATCTTCAGGGGGCTGTAGGTGTGGACGGAAAAAATGGGATAATTCTCCCGGGCCAGGGCCACGGCCTGGTCCAAAAACTCCCGTTCAATGACCAGGGGAATGGCCCGGGTGGCGGCCAGGCTCTCCCCCTTGTCCACGGGGGTGTTGTTGTGGATGGATGCGCACATGACATCGTCGATCATGTTGAATTCCGTGAGGGCATCCACATTGACCTTGAGAAGCCCCTGGTATTCGGCCCGCAATTCCAGCTTGCCCTCGCCGGGGGAGTTGGAAAAGGAAACCCCGGGACCGGCCAGGGCCGAAGCCAGTTCAAAAACGGCATCGTCCTCGTGGACCTGGTTTTCCGCCAGATCCAGGACATAGAGATTATTCTTTCCCATGCGCTGGAGGCGGCAGACGTCCCCGGCCGTGACCTTTTGTCCCTTTTTAAAGACCGGTCCCTTGGACTTGCCCGGGATGATTTCGGTCATGTCGTGGGCGATGGTGGTGCCCACGGCCTCTTCAACGGGAATGGTTTTAAATGCCGGGGCAGCGGATTTCTTACACATGGGATATATCCTTTTTCTTCTGTTTCGGGGTCAGGGGTTGATAATAGGAACCAAAGGCGCAATGGCGGCAGAGAATTTGATTGTTCTTCATCACCTCTTTTTTATCCCGGACCACGGCACCGCATTTTTCGCAGACCGCCTTGAACCGGGTGGGCCCGGGCATGTCCGAAGCCGGCACATCCACCCGCACTTCCTCCACGGTGAAGAGATCGTCCAGATCCATGATTTTGTAAGCCTCCAACTGCTGTTGGCGCTTGTCTTCAACGTGGGGGGCATATTGGCCGGCCAGATCCCGGCTCTCCTCGGTGGAGGCGATGCGGAAGGCCTTGCCCGTTTCCAGATTCACAAAGGTGGCGGCCATGATCCCGTTGTCAATGAACTTCAGGGAGCGACGGCCCAGCTTGACGCCGGTGACAAAGGCGATGGCATCGGTGGCGCACCGGTCCATTTCCACATAGACAATGAGTTTTTTAATCTGGGGCAATTCCCGGGGCTGATCCAGGCCGATGAGTTCGCAGCCCAGCATGGCCATGCGCACGCCCACCACCTGGCCGGGGCAGAGGTGGCCATGGGCCTGGGCCGCCCCGTTTATGAGGGTATCAAGATCTTCCATGTTTCAATCCAAATGTCCTTTTGGGTTCCAAATTTGACCTTATGGTGAATTTAACATAAGGTTGCCGGAATGGGAATTGCAAATTCAATACCGCCGGAATACACACGACTGAAAAATTTATACCGATTGACCCGACCCGGGTATAAAAGCCGGGTTGACACACCACCCAAAGGGAAAAGGACCACCATGAAACTCAAATCCATTCAATTGCTTGTGGGGGACGACGGCGGAATCATCATGGGCAAGGGCCGCATGGAGATTCTGAAGTCCATCGACCGCACCGGATCCATCAATAAGACCTCCAAGGAATTGGGGATGTCCTATAAATCCGTATGGTCCAAGATCAAATCCACGGAGACCAACTACGGCCAACCCGTGGTCCATGCCACCAAAACCGAGGGCACCCGCCTCACCCGGGCCGGGCGCCGCCTCCTGGATCAGTATAAGTCCCTGAATCAACGCTGCATTGAATCCGACGACCGCCATTTCGAGGCCATTTTCACCCCGGAAAAACCGGCCTGACCCCCTGCAATAAAATCATGGCAATGCCATTTTTTTATTGCACCCTGTCCATCCATTGGGCCGCCGATGGAAAAGGGCGACACTCCCATCAACGGGAAGGGCACTGGACCTGGCAGGCAAAGCAATAATAATAATTTCCGGTCATGAAGGTCTGCCACAACTCCAGAAGGCCGGTGTCGGCCAGCAGGGCCTCCCGGTCCTCCGTTTCCCCCAGGGCCAGGGTGTGGGCAAACTCCCTGAAATAGCGAAATCCATATTTAAAAATTCGGTCGCCGCATTGCTTTTTGTTCACCTTTCCCGCCCCGGAAAGGGCCCTGGCCGGACAGGCCTTTACACAGGCCATGCAATGGCTGCACAGATCCTGGGTCAAGGGCGGGGTGGGGGCCAGCTCCGCCCGGGTGAGGATGCCGGAAATCCGCACGGCCGATCCGAATTCCCGGGTGACCAGCAAGCCATTTTCCCCCCGGGAGCCCAAACCGGCCCGGACACCGGCCCGCCGCCAGCAGATCTCCCCCTGCATGCCCTTGGCCGGGGCCGACATGTCCAGGGGGATAAAGGCGGGCACGGCCACGGATCCATGGCCGGAGGCTGAAAGGAAACGGGCCACCCCATGGGCGGAGCGGGCGATCTCATCGTAGGTGTACATGGTGTCAAACTGGGCCACCTGGTTATTGGTGGATGCCAGGGCCGCAGTATTGTGGGCGGCCAGGACCACCACCAGGCTCCGGGCCCCGGGCAGGATGCCCTGGATCTGCTCTCCATGTTCGGGCAAATCCGCCACGGCCACCACCCCGGCGTCATCCACCCCCGACTCCATGGCCCGGGCCAGAACCGACCGGGTCAATTGGGAATTTCCCATGTGTCACTCCTGAATTTTAAATTGAACCATTGGGCATGAATATCTCAACCTGATCCTTTCCCTATAATCCGACCGGGGAAACCCTGTCCATAAAAATCATTTTTTCCCTGTCAAAACAATGGTATGATGCCGCCTTTTAATGAAGATAAAATGACGCATCACACCCCCACATACCGCCCAACCCCAGGACCTAGATCCTTGATCCAGACCCTGGTTCTGGTCCTGTGCCTTGTCCTGGCCCCCATGCCGGCCGCGGCCCAACCCAAGCAATCCCGGGAAATCCCCCCCGTGGATCCCCGGGCCAATGTCCTGCGCATGGGGCTCAATGTTTCCGGATTCAACACCCGGGACCCCCACTATGCCGCCTCCTTTGCTGACCGGACCCTGGCCGACCTGGTTTTCAACGGCCTCATCCGATTCACCCCGGGCCAGGCCCCCAGGCTGGAGCCGGATCTGGCGGAAAACATCCCCGAACCCCAAATCATCAACGGCAAGCAGACCTGGACCTTCCATTTGAGACGGGGGGTTTTCTTCCAGGGTGAGGGGCACCTGCGGAAACGGGAACTCACGGCGGCGGCGGTGCTGAGATCTTATAAA
>JAKSBM010000321.1 GCA_022361135.1 Desulfobacterales bacterium
TACCACCTAACCCTTGTCAGCACGGAAAACATTAAAACTGTCGAAGCACCTTTTCCGGCGCCGAAAATCATGCTGACAAAACCACGCAAGTCAGTTGCAAAGGACGCTTGATATCATCGCAGGAATTTCGGCAAACCTCATGCGGCTCAAGGCGCCTGGCGTTAGATCATCGTGGTGAGATTGAGCCGTACCAGCAGGATTGACTGCCTGCCGCTAATCGTCTGCCAGCCCGTTCGGTTGGCCGTGAGGGTCCATCTTGATGTTCGGATGGGCATTTATCATGACCAGCATCTCCATGACTTCCTCCTGCCAGCCGTCCTTGATCGTCCTGGCAAGACGGGACAGGGGCCGGTAAATGGGGCTGAAAATCCCGTACCTGTAGCGGAAACCGTGCTGGACGGGCCTGAAGACGACCTCTCCTGCCGTCACGTTCATTTCCAGTTCCGTCACGACTGTCAGCGGATCGACAATCGACAGGCACCTTCCCGCCTTGATGAACTGCATCATGGGCAGAAAATACTGACTGTCCAGCATCATGTTCGGCTTTGCACCGGCCATGCGAAGCGCTTCGACGGTCGCCTTGTGCATGAAATGAGAACTTTGCAGCGACCCGAGCGGAATCCCGTCCAGATCCTTGAAGGCGATTTCCTTTTTCTCCGCCAGCGGGTGCTTCCGGGGCAAGGCGCAGAAGCAATCCGCGCTGATGACATCCTGACGGAAGGTCGGTGTGATCTCGTCCACGATCAACAGGTCGGCAAAGCCGAAATCGATCCCCTGTGTTGCCGCCAGTTCCCGGATCTGCGGTGACGTTCGCGACGACAGGGAAATATGAATGTCCGGATTGTCGCCAATGACACGGCTGATGAAACGCGGGAACAGAAACGCGGACGGACCCGGCATTGCCGCGATGTTCAGATGCCCCCTTTGACCTGCCGCCAGCCCCTTCATGGTACCGCTCACTGCGGACAGCCGGTCGAGAACCTCAGACACCTCCTGCAACAGGTAATAGGCTTCGGGGACAGGCACGAGCTGACGCCCCCGGCGCTCGAAGAGCTTCAGTCCCAGGGTTTCCTCCAGGGATCGAATGGCAGCGCTGACGGCAGGTTGTGTCCGGCCAAGCTTTTGCGCCGCTTCCAGAAGGGAGGCGGAGCCCATGACCGCGCGGAACGCTTTGATCTGTGACAGGTTCATGGAATATATAAATAGAATTTTAGTTTTTAAAGCAATTTCAAATTTGCATTTATCAAAATTCCGCTCATCCTAAGGACAACCAAAAAATCCGGGACAGAATGTCCCACATCTTGCCATAGGGAGAACGCAATGACTTTCATGACCAAAGTGAGCGCCGCACTTGTTGCGGCGACGTTGACCGCCGGGACGGCATATGCCCAGGACCCCACCTTTTTCCGGATCGGGACCGGCGGTGCCGGAGGAACCTACTTCCCGATCGGCGGCACGATCGCCAACGGTATCTCCGCCCCTCCGGGATCTCGCCCGTGTGAAGAAGGCGGCCAGTGCGGCGTGCCCGGCCTGATCGCCATTGCGCAGTCGACCACGGCGTCGGTCTTCAACAATTCGGCGGTCCAGAACGGCGAACTCGAAGCAGGCCTTGCCGCGGCCGACGTGACCCGGTCGATGTATCTCGGCGAAGGAAAGTTCGAGGGCAAGCCGCACCCTAA
>JAKSBM010000937.1 GCA_022361135.1 Desulfobacterales bacterium
GACGTAGAGGAGGGTGAGTTTGAGTTCCTCGTGGACCTGCTTGAGTTTGCAGCGCAATTGCCATTTGAGATGGGGATCGATGACGGTGAGGGGCTCGTCAAAGAGAATGGCGGCCACATCGGGCCGGACCAGGCCCCGGCCCAGGGAAATTTTTTGTTTGGCATCGGCGGAGAGGCGGGCGGCCTTTTTTTTCAGGCTGGGGGTGAGATCCAGGATGTCTGCCACCTCCCGGACCCGTTTTTCCAGTTCTGCCTTGCCGTAGCCCCGGTTCCGCAGGGGAAAGGCCAGATTGTCAAAGACGGTCATGGTGTCGTAGAGCACGGGGAATTGAAAGACCTGGGCAATGTTCCGTTGCTCCGGGGGCAGTTGGGTGACCTCTTTGTCGTCAAAAAGGATCCGGCCCCGGGAGGGGGTGAGCAGGCCGGAGATGATGTTGAGCAGGGTGGTTTTACCGCAGCCCGAAGGGCCCAGCAGGGCATAGGCCCCCCCGTCCTGCCAGACATTGTGAATGTGGCGGAGGGCAAAGTCGGTTTCCGATTGGGGATGGGGCATGTAGGCGTGGGCAACCTGTTCCAATTTGATTTCAGCCACAACGGACCTCCTGGTGCGCAATTGCCGGGGCCGTGACCAGGCTGCCCCGGGGGGAAAAGATGAAAAGCCGGGTCGGATCCAGATAGACCTTCAGGGGGGATCCGATCTTCATGGCATGGATGCCGGTTTCCTGGACCACCAGGCGATGGGCCTGGTACCGGACATGGAAAAAGGTTTCCGATCCATTGATTTCCGTGAGTTCAATGCGGGTTTCCAGGGCCATGTCGTTTTGGCCCCGGGGCTGGATGGAGAGATGGTGGGCCCGCAGGCCGGCCTGGTATTCCCCCTGATCCAGTCCTTCCAGGGCCGGGGGCAGGGGAATGGGGTTTTCCTCCCCCAGGATGAATTCACCATTTCGGCTTTGGCAGGGGATCAGGTTGATGGGGGGATCGGAAAAGACCTGGGCGCAGCGGACATGGGCCGGGGAGTGGAAGACCTGGGAGGTGGGCCCGCTTTGGAGGATGCGACCCTGGTCCAGGACCATGATGTTTCCCCCCAGCTTCAGGGCTTCGGCCGGTTCCGTGGTGGTGTAGATCACGATGGCTTTTTTCCGGGCAAAGATGGCGGACAATTCCGATTGGAGTTCCTCCCGGAGTTTGTAGTCCAGGTTGACCAGGGGTTCGTCCAGGAGGAGGAGGTCGGCATCCTTGACCAGGGCCCGGGCAATGGCGCACCGTTGCTGCTGCCCCCCGGATAATTCCTCGGGCAGGCGGTCCAGGTAATCTTCCAGGTGGAGGAGGGCTGCGGTTTCCTCCACCCGTTCTTCGATGGTTTTTTTATCCATGCCCGCCACCTTCAAGGGGGAGGCGATGTTGTCAAAAACGGTGAAGGAGGGGTAGTTGATGAATTGCTGGTAGACCATGGAGATGTTTCGTTTTTGGACGGAGACCCCGGTGACATCTTTGCCCCGGGTGAGGATGCGGCCGGACGTGGGCCGGTCCAGCCCGGCAATGATGCGGAGCAATGAGGTTTTTCCGGCCAGGGTGTGGCCCAGGAATATATTCACCGAGCCGGGCGCCAGGTGAAAATTGACATCGTCTAAATAGGTTTCGTCATCCACACGTAAACAGATGTTTTCTGCAATAAAATCCATCGTCACTCCGTGCAAAGAAAAGAATCGATTGTGAAATGTTCAGACTAAAAAACAGCGTTATCAGTTTTTTGCTTCGGGTGCAAGGGGAAGGCGTTGGGATAAGGGGCTAATTTTTAAACCAATTTCAACGGATGAAGGGGATGGAACAAATGTGGAAACCTTTGTCGCCAGGGGCGATGGGACGATTTAAAATGGCCCTGGGATGTTTCCCTGAACGGAGAGCAAACCGGGGGACGGGGATAAATCTTTGGTTTGTAACTGATTTAAATTATAACGGATCATTTGTTTGAAATGGATTTTTTTTAATTATTTTGTATTTTTTGAATCTTTTTTGATTTTTTTCGTTCGTTAGCCGAGGGGATTTCCCATCCACACCGGTGCCGTCCTTGACAAAATCCCGGGAGATGGGATATCCCTCCTGAATTTAAGAGGAAGATCCATGGCCTTGAAACCCACCATATATAAAGCAAAGATTGATCTCTCCCACGTGGACGAGAACCACTATGATCAATTCAACCTGACCATTGCCTGCCACCCTTCGGAAACCCATGAACGGATGATGACCCGGATTTTGGCCCTTTGTCTTCATGCCCAGGACGGGCCGGAATTCACCCGGGGGCTTTGCGTCACCGATGAGCCCGACATCTGGGTGAAAACCTTGGACGATCGCATCGGCCTGTGGATCGATGTGGGGGAACCCAGCCCGGAGCGCATTAAAAAGGCCGCCCGCACCGCCGGGAATGTCCATGTCTATTCGTTCAATTTAAAATCACCGCCCTGGTGGAAAAAGGACCGGGAGAATTTCCTGGAGACCGGCGCTCTGTTTTTTCGGTTCAATTGGTCTGAAATCCAGGCCTTGGCCCAATTGGTGGAGCGGACCATGGATCTGTCCGTCACCATTTCCGATTCCACCTTTTACGTGGCTTCGTCCAAGGGGGAATGTGAAGTCTCCCTTACTCCCCTGTTATAGGCGATAAATTAAAAAGTCGATGGTACCGGTGGCTGTCCTGGATCACCGGGGCAATACCCTTCCAGAATACATCCCATAGCCCTTGGCCGTTGGGTGTTTTTATCCGGTAACCCGGGGTTTGGGCCTTGTGCTTCAATTCCGCCAGGGGAATCCATGCGATGTCCTGGTGTTCGGTGTAATCGGCGTTCAGGGGAACCATGGTGGTGTAAAAGGGGGAGGTGTCAATGGGCGCCACCGGGATAACATAGGTGAGGAATGAACGTGGGCCGGGCTGTTCCGGGAATTGGGCTGCGGTTTTCAGCTTTTCGATAAGTTCCTGCCTGGGGATGAGAAACCGGGTTTCCTCCAGGCATTCCCTCAGGGCGGTTTCCCTGGGCGTTTCCCACCGGGGGGAGGGGCTGTTAAGGGAGTGGACCTCCTTGGGGCCGCCCCCAAAGCAGGTCCAGCCCCGTTTTTGCTGGAAGCCCAGCAGAATCATGGGTTCCCCCTGGGCCGACAGGGTATAGGGCAAAACCCCGGCGCCCCGGTGGGTGGGCTGGGCCTGGGAGAGGGTGGGAATAATAAGAATTCCAATGACGATAAAATAAGTCCATCGAAAAAATGCCATGGTTGATTCCTTTCGGTTGCTCCCCTGGGATTCATGGTTTCTAAATAAAGTATTCAAATTCCCGGGAATCCGGGTCAAATCTATCGGAAATATCACCGTAAAATAACAAAGTCCGTTCCATTGAAAATAGCCTTGAGTTTTCCAAATATCTGTGGCTCCATGTGGCTTTGTAGTACCAACGTATTAGATGGCAGTCGCCATGGTAAATTCTTTCTGGACCACGATACCTTATTCCAATTCATCCATTTTCAATTGCGCCTTCATTTACCGGCACTGCCCAGTGAAACAGATTATTTAAGGAAATACAAATATGAAACGGATAATTTTATTTTTATGGAGTCTGGGCTTTTTGTTATGCTTTGGGCTCAATGCCCAGGCGGTGACCCTGAGTTCCGTGGGCGGGGCATGGCAATCCATCTACGGGGGGGATGATCCCGCCGAGACCATCACCGACGAGTATGATTATGACACCGTCACCGTGACCTTTGGCAACACCAGTGAGGCAAGGGCCCTGTGGGGAACACCCAACAACCCGGATGATTTGCAAAGTGGTTTGGGCTTTACGGGCAGCGCTCCGCCGGCCTTTGATTTTGACCTGGGGGACCCCTTTATCATCGGCCAACTCCAGCACTATAATTATTCCATCACCAATGGGGCCCTGGGCGCCACCCTGCGGATCAATCTCCAATTCTCCTCCCCCATGATTTCCCCCAGTTTTGATTTCTATTTTGCCGTGGACGAAACCCCAAACCACGAAGCGGAATTTCCCATCACCGATTCCCGTAATGATGATATCATCACCATTCCCAATGACCGTCCCACCAATACCTTCGCCATCAACGGAGTGGAATACACCCTACAGATCCTGGGCTTTGGGGATACGGCCGGAAACTATATCAATGAGTTCCGTTCCACCGAGACCCAGACCAACGCCACCCTGCTCTGGGGGCGCATCACCTCGGATCTGAGTCCGGTGCCCGAACCCACCAGCCTGGCCCTCATGGGCATGGGGCTTTTGGGGATTTTTCACATGGGAAGGCGCAGGATGATCTGACACTCCCAGAACCTCCCCTAGTACCCCGGGGAGGAAGAAAACAGTGGGGGTAAATTTCCAAAAGGGGATGGGTGTCCACCAGGGTTCGGTGATGGAATCATGGGACCGGTGACCCCTTCCTTTCCTTTGGGAATATAAAAGGCAGCTGTGTTTAATTCCTGTCTTTTTTATTTGGGCTGTTTTTCTCCCACGGCCCCACCTGCCATGGACGATTTGACCCTGGAATGTTACACTGCTTGAAACCCGGAACGTCCTGCCGCGGCGGCGGGAATTCTGGATTATTTTTTAGTACGAATGGAGATAGAATGAGCAGACTGCCCCTAGACGGGTTAACAAAGGAATTGGCCGCCGTTGCCATGGGACAACTTCCGGCTGAATTGATATTGGAAAACGGCACCCTGGTGGATGTGTGCACGGCCCGGGTCGTTAAAAATACCGACATCGCCGTTTATAAAGGATATATCGCCCTGGTGGGCAATGCCGCCCATGTGGCCAGGAATGAAAATACACAGGTGGTGGATGCGGCCGGGAAATACCTCTGCCCGGGGCTCATTGATTCCCACATGCACGTGGAAAGTTCCATGGTGGACCTGCGTTCCTTTGCCGCCGGTGTGTTGCCCCACGGCACCACCACCATCTGTCCGGACATCCACGAAATTACCAATGTGCTGGGAATGGAGGCCTTGCGCCTCTTCCGGGAGAGCAGTGAAAACCTGCCCCTGAAGGTCTTGACCGCCATGCCCGTCTGTGTCCCTTCCCTACCGGGCATGGAAGATGCCGGGGCCACCATTTCCCCTGGGGATGTTGCCTCTGCCTATGCCGACGGCTCTGCCTTCCTCCAGGGGGAGCAGATGAATTTTCCCGGCGTGATCTTTGGGGATCCCACGGTGCACGACATCACCGCCGCCGGTATCAAGGCCAATCGCATTCTCACGGGCCATTATGCCGGAGAAGATCTCAATGCCGGCCTCAATGCCTATATTGCCTCGGGCATGACCGCAGACCATGAAACCACCACACCGGAAGGGGCTGCGGCCCGGGCCCGACTGGGCATGTATGTCCAGCAGCGGTACGGCACAGCCTGGTTGGATTTGCCCAACCTGGTCCGGTCGGTGCTGGAAGATCCGGGCATGGACACCCGTTTTTA
>JAKSBM010000488.1 GCA_022361135.1 Desulfobacterales bacterium
GAGCCAATTATCCCCCCAGATCACCTCAATGGGGGCAGTGAACCAGCGCCACACCGGATAACCATCCTGCTCCAGCCAGACAAAGGAGTCCGCCACCACGGCCATGCGCCCCCCCTCCATGATCCGCTCGTAGGCCCCGGCGGGAATCCACCGGGTGAGCATCCCGGAAAAAACGATCAATAATAGAAGGATACCAAAGGCCATGAGAAAGGGTTTGACTCCGATCTTGAGCATGGAGTCATCCGAAGGGGTGGTCTGTGTGGTGGTCATGGAACGCTCTCCTTGATAAATGTAAGATTAGAGTTGGAGAAAAAGCTGTTCGTAAAAATGCAGGCCGTGTCTCAGATTTTCCAGGCTCACCTTTTCATTGACGCCGTGGACCGAGGCCAAATCCTGGGGGGACATGACCAGGGGGGTAAATCTGAGAATCTGATCGGTAACATTGGCATAGTATTTGGAATCGGTGGAACCATTCACCAGAAAGGGAACCGTCACAATGCCCGGGTGGGTGGTTTCCAACACCTTTTGCACCAGGGTGAATCCGCTGCCCTCCGTGGAAGAAGCGGGGATGGGGTTATTGGCCGGCCAGTTACCGGCGTCTTCAATGGTGATGCCCGGATCTTTAATGGTCCGGACATGGCGCTGGGCAATGGACTGAATGGTATCCCCGGGCAGAATCCGATGGTTAATCAGACAACTGGCCTCCGAAGGCAGTATATTTTCCTGCTCCCCGCACCGGGCAACGGTAACGGCTTGGGTGGTGCGAATCAAACTATCCGTGGATTTGGTCCGGGAAAAGAAAAACCGAATCATGGGTGAAGTGAGCCATAGGTTGGAAAAAAGGATTCCCAGGGGGAAGGATATACAGGGGACAAATCGCTCCAGCATATTGGCCATGACCGGATCCAGCCGGGTGGAAAATGGATGGGATTCCAACCGGGTAATGGCCTTGGCCAGGCGCCCCATGGCCGTTCCTTTGCTGGATGGCATGGATGAGTGGCCGCTTTCGCCCATGGCCGTCAACCGGAACGTTACAAATCCCTTTTCCGCCAGCCCCACCAGGGCGGCAGGACGCCCCTTTAAAAAGGCCAATTGATCCTGGGCGATGACACCCCCCTCGTCCAGGACAAATTCAAAGTCCAAGCCCTGTTCTTCAAAGCGGGCTGAAATTTTCCCGGCCCCTTCCTGCCCGGAAATCTCCTCATCGCCGCCATAGGCAAACCAGATGTCCCGGTCCGGCTCAAAGCCCCGGGTCAGAAGTTGTTCAGCGGTTTCCAATTGAAAAGCAAGCTGGCATTTTATGTCCAGGGTGCCCCGGCCCCAGAGGACATGGTCTTTAATCCGGGCGGAAAAGGGATCTTCCCCCCAGGATTCCCCCCCCTTTTCCTCGGCCGGCACCACATCGTAATGGGCCAGGAAAAGCACGGGCTTTTTCCCGGCATCCCTACCCTTCCAATGGTAAATCAGGCCAAATTCCCCCAGCCGCTCCACATCCATGGTTTGATGAACCCTGGGATAGAGTTCCACCAACTTATCCTGAAACCGGACAAACTGGGCCGGGTCCCGTTTGGAACGATCGGTCCAGGAAACGGTGGGGATACGGATCAAGGCTTGGAAGTTTTCCACAAACCCGTCAAAAACCTGGGGATCCTTAATGAATGAGAACTCCTGCCCCACAGCCTTTGCCGGCCCCTGGCCCAGGGCATATTTCTTTTTCATGGACCGCCATCTTTCCAGACAGATCAACCCGACAATCAGAATTCCAAGCAGCAACACCGTCAACATAGCCCCTCCCCTAAGATGGTCCAGCCATCACAGACGCCCGACACATGAAAATTTTATGTGCAATTGAATGAATCTATTGGGTATAGGACGCAGGTTCCCCCCTGTCAATATCAAATGGGACGGCGAACTTAACCACATACAGAATACCTATCCTCCGGGTGGTGCCATGGACCAGAGTTCAAACCGTTTTTGAGGAACAAACCATCTTAAATCATTAAAGATTCGAAAAAAACATTTGGGGTTGTCAGTCCTCAATTGCGGACTTACATTGTTTTTTTCGTTTTCCTTCTGAAAGCGAAACATATCACCAACACAAAAAATAAGGAAAATCTATGAATTTCCGTGGAATATTATTTATCATCCTGGCCCTGGCAACCATTGGGACAGCTGGAAAAATCATGGCCGATTCCCCCCACATCAAACGAATTAATCCACCCACCATTCTGGATGCAACCGAGTTTGGTTTCAGCCAGGTGGTCGTTCCGGCGCCCAACACCCAACTAATTTTTATCTCCGGACAATTCGGCGGTAACATCCATGGCGAAGTGCCGGGAAAAACAATGGAAGAACAGATGGAGGCCGCATTTAAAAACCTGAAAGCAGCCATTGAGGCGGCTGGAGCATCGCCCTCGGATGTCGTACAGATCCGTTCTTTCATCGTAAACCACACCCAGGCTTACCTGGAACCACTCTCCAGAAATATCCATGCCCTGTTCGGCACCGATCTTCCTGCAAGCACCCTGATTCCTGTTCCCCGATTGGCATTGGATCCCATGCTCTTTGAAATAGAAGCCACCCTGGCGGTTCCCATTAAAAAATAGTTCAAATTCCCCGGATTTTTTGGGCGATTAAAACAAAAACAGCGACCTGTTTTCGCACAGGCCGCTGTTTTTTATTCAAGCGAATTATATGGGTGTAGAATGGGTATCAGGCGCTGGCCCAGGCATTTTCAACCAGGTCCAATTCCAGGGGGGCGGAAACATTTTCAGGTTTGAACACGGACAAATGGTGGGCCCCATGGTACCCGGTCAGGGTCATCACACTGCCGTCGGCCCGGATGATCTGGTAGTTGGGGCGAATCCCCTTACCCTTGATCCCAAACTGGACAGACACTCCATTTTCAGCTTCCATATTTTCAAGCACCCTTTGCAGGAACTCGTCGCCCAGTTCAATGAGGCGCTTTTCATCCCATTCCAACTTCTTCATCTTTAAAACCTTTCCAGAATCTTACATGGTTTGCCCCGTGGTGGGGGTGAAGCCGGCCATCCATTCACTGCCGGCCTTCATTTCCCAAAGGGGCACATCTTACCGGATACCTTCCCTGTGGTCGGAGTATCCTTGACCGGATATGCAGGTAAAATAGGCCAACAACACTTCGTTACAATGTCGCAACCCATGGATTGTCCATGGACAAAACCATCCTGTGACATATCCGGGACGTCTTCAAAAAGGGGCTTTTGTACTCTTTTTAGGAAAAAAAAGATATACTTATCTGTTTTTACAAACCTGGAGGACCGGGCAGGCAGGGGAAATGCCATCCCGGATTTGATAGCTGGAGAAAGCGAAGATATTGAAATTTAAGGAATAGCCATGCCCACCATTACCATCCACAGGGGAAGCCGCACCATCGGCGGTAGTTGTGTAGAAATCAAATCCCAGGGCCACCGCCTGGTTCTGGACCTGGGCAGTGCCCTCATGGAAAGTGGCGGTGCCCCCCTGCCCCGGGAGGTGGAAACCACCCCCTCCGTTGCCAACGGGGGCCTGCCCGACATCCCGGGGATTTACCGGGACAGCACCCCTTCCGTTGATGCCCTGTTCATCTCCCATGCCCACCTGGACCATTGCGGCCTGCTCAACCATATCCATCCGGACATTCCGGTCCACGTCAGCCCGGGGACATTGGAACAGATCCGGGTGGGACGCATCTTCCATCCCGGTGCCAACCAGATCCACCACGGACGCTTTAAAACCTTCCACCATTGGAAATCCCTTGAAATCGGCCCCTTTAAAGTCACCTCCTTTCTGGCGGATCATTCAGGCTTTGACGCGTCTTCCTTCCTCATTGAAACCCAGGGGAAACGAATATTTTATTCCGGGGATTTCAGGGGCCACGGCCGCAAGGCAATCCTCCTGAAAAAATTGGTGGAAAAGCCCATCCCAAACATTGACTGCCTCCTCATGGAAGGGACCACTTTGGGGGGTGAGCACACCATGGGATTGAATTCCGAAAACGAGGTAGAGGAGGCATTTTACCAACATTTTGCCCAACAGGAGGACATGGCCTTTACCATGGCCGCAGGCAGCAATGTGGACCGCATGGTTTCCCTCTACAGGGCAGCACGGAAAGCCGACAAAACCCTGGTGCTGGACCTCTACACCATTTACCTTCTGGAACAATTGAAAACCGTCAGCCCCAACCTTCCCCCCTTTCCCGGGGACCATGTCCGGGTCTTCTACATCCAGGGCCATGCCCAGACCATGGTTGAAAAATTGGGCAAACCAAGCCTTTATCCCCACATGTCCCGGAAAATCGGACTGGATGAAATTGTGGGAAATCGGAGGAACATGGTCCTGAAGCTCCCCCTGGGGGCGGCCCGCCGCATTGCCCGGGCTGCCATTGCAAAGCAGCCCATGGAAGGGGCTGCCCTGCTCTACTCCATGTGGCAGGGATATTTGGAACGGGATCCCAGATTCATGGCCTTTTCAAAGGAATTCAACATCCCCTTGACCCATATCCATGTCTCCGGCCATGCTCGGCTCCGTGACCTTAAGGCCCTTGCAGATGCCTTGAAACCCAGGGTGCTTATTCCCATACACACCCTGTGCCGGGAGGATTACCCCACCCATTTTAACGCCGTGAAACTCTGTGAAGACGGGGTTCCATTGGAACTCTGATTTTCCGTTCCCTTCCCATTAATGGAACACGTCTTTAATCCCCCTGTTTTCCGCTTGGAAAATTCAGGGGGATTTGGCTTTCGGGTCTGATTTTTTTACGGACAGAGCACCAGCCTTTTCCCCAATCACGCGGGAGCCGCTTGAACAGCTGCCTACCCAAGTAACGATCAATCTTCATTTTAAACCATAAAACAAGTGTTTTACATCAAAGATAACATATGTTATTCAAAATCATGCCTTGGATAATTCTCATACACCAAATTCCGGCCAAGCCCACCTATTTCCGGGCAAAAATCTGGAGGCGCCTCCACAAAATCGGTGCCGTGGCCATCAAACAGGCCGTTTATGTCATGCCGGAAACCGAACAAAGCGTTGAAGACCTGGGCTGGGTGGCCAAGGAAATCATGGAATCCGGGGGAGAGGCCGTTCTCCTCAAGGGCAAGCTCATGGAAGGGCTGACCAATGCCCAGGTGATTGACCTCTTCCAGTCGGCCCGACAGACCGACTATGAAAAAATCATGGCTCAGGCCCGGGAACTAAACAAAGAGATCCAAGCCAATCCAAAGGGCGACACTGTCCACGCTGGCTTTAAAATCCAGCTGAACAAATTAAAAAAACAATGGATGGCCGTGGCCGCCATTGATTTTTTCCCCACCCCGACCCAAACCCAGGTGGAAGAAAGACTTTCCCAACTGGAAACCCTGCTCCGCCAATCCCTGGAGGCAAAGCCCCTGTCAAAAAGAAGGGAAACAAACCCAAGGGGGAAAATCTGGGTCACCCGTTCCAATGTCTATGTGGACCGCATGGCCAGCGGCTGGTTCATCCAGAGATTCATTGACCCGGAGGCCCAATTTAAATTCGTTCCCCAGAATCAATATTTTCCCTTGGAAGGGGAAATCCGCTTTGACATGGTTGAAGCGGAATACACCCACCGGGGAAATTGCTGCACCTTTGAGGTCCTGGTGGACCAATTCTGCCCAGGGAATCCAGGCCTGGTGGAGATGGGAAAAATCATCCACGACATTGATTTAAAGGACGAAGCACATGGATTGCCGGAGACCGCCGGCATCCATGCCCTCTTTGATGCAATTGTGTCCATGGAGGAGGCCGACCCTAAACGGATTGAACAGATCGGCATCGTCCTGGACGGATTACTGGTTAATTTTTCAAACCGACTTGGTTCATAAAAAAGGAGACAGATCATGCCCCCAACCAAAGAACATTATGCCAGCAGCCTGGAAAGAACCGGTAAAGCGTACAAGGATGTCCACGACTGGGTGGATGACCCGGAGCACAAAAATGAACGCCACGATTTCACCCGCATTGCCGATTTCACCCCCCTGGTCCGGGAAAAATTCGGAGAAGACGGATTGGCTGAATACATCAACCACATCCGGGAAGACATGGATAAAAAATTTGCAAAGCTCAAGCGGGAATATGAAGAGAAAATGGCCGACGCCTATGCCTATTTTGGAATAAGGGGGAAAAAATATTGATGACAACCTACACCATTCCATTGGAAGACATTGCCCTGCTCAAGGACCAGGGCATGAATGAGGAAGACTTGAAGCACTCCGTCCAGGTGGCGGAAAAGGCCTTGGAAATTGCAGGGCGAATGGATGCGGAGTTGGACTTGGAACTGGTGGCCCGGGGAGCCCTTTTCCACGACCTGGGCAAAACCGAAACCCATGGACTCCAACATGGATTAATCGGCGCAGAAAAAGGGGCCAAACTGGGCCTCCCCCAGGAAGTCAACGCCATCATGGAAAAACACATCCGGGGGGGCCTCACCCGGAAGGAAGCAGAAGAATTGGGCCTGCCGGTAAAAGATTATACCCTTTATCGCCTGGAAGAACGGGTTATCATCTATGCCGACCGCCTGGTGGACATCATCCACGACGGCATCGTCAACCTGGAGAACGAACTCCAGGCGGAAACCGAATTCAAGCAAATCCTCAAGGACCATATCCGTTACGGGAAAAATGAAATCACCACCCGCAGGTATTATGGATACCATGACGAAATCCAGGGATTAATACCCAAATAATCCACAACCCAGGGAAACATGACCCCATTTAAAATCCTTTGCGGTGTGGGGCTGCTTGCCGTACTCAGCTCCACCATTTCCAAAAATCCGGCCCTCCCCCTCCTGGTCACCCACCTGGAGGGGAATCAGATGGCCGTGGGATTTGTGGCTGGAATTTCCGCCTTCACCGGAATCCTTTTCAGCTTTCCAGCCGGCTTTCTTTCCGACCGCATTGGCCGACGCCGCATGCTCCTCATCTCCGGCGGTGTTTTTGCCACGGCCCCCTTCCTCTATCTTCTGGCTTCGGAAGTTTGGCACATCGGTGTAATCCGCTTTTACCACGGGCTGGCCACGGCCATCTTCGGCCCCGTGGCCATGGCCCATGTGGCCGATCTCCACCAGGAATCCCGGGGTGAAAAAATGGGCTGGTTTTCCACGGCCACCCTGTTGGGACGTTTTTCCGCCCCCGCCCTTGGGGGATTTGTTCTGGCCCTTTCGGCCAGTGGGCAGGACCTGAGCTTCACCGGGGTCTACCTGGTCTGCGGCCTGGCCGGTGTGGGCGCCTTGGCCGCCATGTTTCTCCTGCCCCGGCCCCGGGAAATCGCCCCCCGGCGCGGCCCGGGCAAAACAGATTGGAAAGAGGGCATCGGCCAATTGTTGGCCAGCCCGGCCATCATGGCCACCTGCGCCGTTGAAGCCGCCATCCTCTTTGCCTATGGAATATTTGAAACCTTCCTTCCCCTGCGGGGGATCAACCAAGGCCTCACCACCTGGGAGATCGGCATCTGCATCTCCTCCCAGATCATTACCATCGCCATCTCCAAACCCATGCTGGGCCGCTTCTCCGACCGCCACGGCAGACCGCCGCAAATCATCTGGGGAAGCGTATTTGCCGGGATAAGCATGGTGGCCCTGGCCTATTCCTTCTCCTTTGTTCCCCTGCTGGGCGCCTCCATCTTCCTGGGCCTCTCCGTTTCCGTGGTCACCTCGGCCAGCGCCGCCTACATCGCAGACCTCAGCTCCGGCGGCCAATACGGCTCCGCCATGGGCATGCTGGGCTCCATCATGGACATTGGACACACCACCGGCCCCATGGTGGGCGGAATCCTGGCTGTTTCCCTTGGCCTGACCACCACCTTCCTCAGTGGTTGCCTGGTACTACTCCTTGCCGGTGTTTGTTTTCTTTATTTCCACTGGAAACACAGAACGACAACTCCCCCCGCCATCAAATCCGACTCAGCACCTTGAAATCCCATGCTTTTTCATTTTCCGATAAAGCTGTTGCCGATTCATGTGTAAATCCTTTGCCGCCTGGGTGACGTTCCAACGGGCCCGCTCCAGCGCTGTCAATAAACCTTGGCGGGTTTCTGGATTTGGGGATGCATCATTGGCAGATAAGATTTCAATGGGCAGATGATCCATCTGAATAACCTGGGTTGAACACAGAATGAACCCATGTTCTATGGCATGCTTTAATTCACGAATATTACCCGGCCATTCATACCCCATGAAAATCTTCATGGCATCCTCGGAAAGTCGATGAATATCCTTTCCAAATTCCCGATTAAACATCTCCACAAAATGATCCACAAGAAGGGGGATATCTTCTTTACGGTCCCTCAATCTTGGCAAAGGAAGCTCCAGAACTTTGAGACGATAATAAAGATCCTTTCGAAAAGAGCCACCGGATACGGCCTGGAGCAAATTTGCATTGGTGGCCGCAATAATCCTGACATCAACCTTAATCGTTGAGGAATCCCCCACCCGTTCAAACTCCTGTTCTTGCAACACACGTAATAAACGCAATTGCATGCCGGGGGACATCTCCCCTACTTCATCCAAGAAAATGGTACCCCCATTGGCCATTTCAAACCGACCAACACGATCCTGTACAGCACCGCTGAAGGCACCTTTAATGTGGCCAAACAATTCACTTTCCAATAGATTTTCAGAAAGGGCGCCACAATTCACCTTCACCATGGGCCGTTCCGGGTGTCCACTTTTAAAATGCAATGCATCGGCAATCAATTCCTTGCCTGTTCCACTGTCTCCGGTGATGAGCACTGTGGTTTTAAGATCAGCCAAGGTATCGATCAGTGAATAGATTTTTTGAAGCGCTTCACTCTTCCCAACAATATTATGATAGGAACGTCGCCGCTTCATGTCACGCTCAAGGGAAACAAGCCGGGTCTGATCCCTAACGGTCAACAAGCCTCCTTTTAAATTGGATTGCCCATCCAGTAAAGGGGTTGCTGTCACATTGACAACCTGTTCCTTCTGCCCTATGCCACAAACCAATTCAGGATATTCAATACTTGTTTGGGAAGCAATGGAGGCTTCCAGGGCACTGAGACAATTGCAATTGCAGGACAATTCAAGGGTTCCAAAGGGTTGCCCTTGTCCGTCCTGCCTTGAAATACCGCAAATGCGCTCTGCCGACCGATTTAAATCGATGATGTTTAAGGTTTTATCCACAGAAATCAACCCATCCTTTACACTGGAAAAAACAGCTTCAAGGTTGGATTTATATCGTACCTTTTCATCCATCAATTTCTTATGGGCGATGGCAGTTTTGGCCGCTTTCAACAAATTTTCCTGGAGTACGGGTTTGGGAAGGTAATCAAATGCGCCCAGGCGGACAGCTTCCGAGGCGCTCTCAATGGTGGGGACACCGGTGATGATAATCACTGGACAATTGGAATACTTCTGATTAACCACCTTTAAAATATCGATGCCACTGTATCCCTTGAGCAGGATATCAACAAAAACCAAATCAAATTGTTTTTCCTTAATGATATTGATGGCGGTGGGATAATCCATGGCGGTGGTAACATTGTACCCATCATCCTCCAGAAAGCGGCCCAATGTAAAACAGATGTTTTCTTCATCATCAACAATCAGTATTTGTGTGGTCATGATTTATCTCCTGCCGGCAAATCTATGATAACTTTTGTATACTCATTTTCCCGACTTAAAATTTGAATATCCCCACCATGTTTGCCAACAATGCCGTGACTGATACTTAACCCAAGGCCGGTCCCCATTCCGCTGGGTTTTGTGGAAAAAAACGGGTCCGCCACCCGACCGATATTTTTTTTACTGATCCCAGTGCCGTTATCCTCAAAAACCGTTCTGACATAGGTTCGATTTTCCTTAACTATTTTCCGACCTGAAATTTGTAATAGTTTTCCCCCAACCTCTCTTCCGAGAGTCTGATTCAGTGCATATCGCGCATTATTAATAATATTAAGAAAGACCTGTTGTATTTTTTGTATGTGACCATGGATCACCGGAAGATCCGGTGAGATATCAAGCTCCAAAATGATTCCGTTTTTATCTAAATGCGCCCGGGTCAAGGCAAGGGTTTCGGACAGGATATCTTCCAAGGTCATTGGGGTTTCCGGTCCTGTCCTCTCCCTTGCAAAGGCCAGAAGGCTGCTGACAATCCCGGCGATTCGTTTCCCTTCGCTGATAATCCTCAGGGCCATCTCATTGGATTCGCCAACCTTCCGACCATCATTGGTAATAATCTGTGCCAGGTTGATAATACTGTTGATGGGGTTGTTGATTTCGTGTGCAACACCGGCGGCCAATTCACCGATGGAAGCCAGATGCCCGGCACGCATGGCTTCTGCGGCAAGTGCGTTTCGTTGGGTGATATCACGAAAAACCGTCACCACGGCCTTGGGGGTTCCTTTGAAATCCAGGGAAGCAATGTTGGTAATTTCCCAAAAACAGCGGTCTTCCCCGTCCCTATTTTTTACATTAATTTCCCGCTCCAGCATTTTTTCCTGATCAAAACATTCCAATGCAATGCATCCTTCACAGGGGGAGTCCAGGCCGGCAAAGACAACATAACATTTTTGGTTATCTATCCTATTCCCAAACTCAATCTTGGCAGCGGGATTCCCCCAAAGGATATTCAAAGAGCGGTCTAGCATGACCATGGGATCATTGATGGAATGAATAATGCCACTCAATTGTTCCTCACTCTGTCGCAGTGCATTCTCGGCAATGATTCGACTGGTTTCGTCGGAATAAACCGTCACCACTTCATTGGAAGGAAGTTTGTAAACAAAATAATCTCTCCACCCCTGGATTCTATCGTCTTTGTAACAAGCTGCGGGAAGATGTGCAGGAACACCCGTCTCCCAAACCTTCTGTATCAGGGTGAATAAACCAAATGTTTCAGCACCTGGAAAAATCTTTAAAATACTTTTTCCCAGAATTTCTTCACGATGCAATCGATCAATGTTAAAAACGGATCGGTTTGAGTCCAGGACAATAAAATTTTTACCATGATCAACAGCCTTATAAACAATTACACCACTTTTGGTATATTCAAAAATCCCCCGGTATCGATTCTCATTTTCCTCGATTTTTTGCTTGGCCTGCTCGTGGCGCTGGACCTCCTT
This sequence comes from Desulfobacterales bacterium, assembly GCA_022361135.1. Next base: position 11,122 of record JAKSBM010000488.1, read on the forward strand.
TCTTAACTCCCGAGTCTTCTGATCCACCACAGCCCTCAGGGAACGATTCCATCCGATTACGGCAACAACGACAAAAAACACCACTGTCAAGGATACGGATATCACCCAAATCATTGTTTTGGGCAGAGTGGAGGATTGTTCCAGATGAATCCATCGACTGTAAATATTTCGCCTCTCTCCGGGAGTAATGGAGGCCAATCCCTTATCCAGAATACCGGCCAATATCCCATGATCTTTAATGGGAGCAAATCTCAATTTATA
>JAKSBM010000600.1 GCA_022361135.1 Desulfobacterales bacterium
AGCATTGGCAAGGGGGGGCTCATGGGGGTAAAAAAAGCCCTGTGCCGCATTGTGGAAGAAGCCCTGACCCCGGACCAGGAAGCCATGATGAACTGCCTGCCCCAGACCCTGGATATCCTGCTGAACCAATACGGCAAGGCACACGGGGCAATGGAATACCTGGTCAACCTGGCCGCCAGTTCAAAACTCCTGGTGGATCACACCGTGAATGTGGCCGCCCTCACCCTCCAATATTGTCTTTTCCACAAAATGCCGGATACGGACACCCTGCGCATGGGCCTGGCCGCCCTGGTCCACGACGTGGGCTTTGCCCGGCTGGACACCGCCCTGGTGGAAACCCGGGATCGATTAACGGAAAAGGAATACGAAATTTACCAAAGCCATACCTTCATGGGAAAGGATATGCTGGAGGACAATGAAAACTTTGGCCTGTCCATTGCCCATGTGGCCCTGGAGCACCACGAACGCCTGGACGGCAGCGGCTATCCCGACGGACGCTCCGACATTGCCGTGGACAGCCAGCTCATCGGCCTTATCGATTCCTACGAATCCCTCACATACAGGGATAAGAATTTCCGCAAGGCCCAGAAGCCCTTCAGCTCCCTGAGCCTGATCAAGGAAGATGTAATCGCAGGGCGATATGACAAGGAATTGTTCAAACGCTTCACCTCCTGCCTGGTGAAATAGGGGCGATCATCAGGAGGAATAGCGCCGCAGCCGCTTGGGGGTAAGGTCCTTCACTTCAAAGGGGTAGGCCTGGCCGTTTTTCCGATCCTGGAAAAAATCCACCAGGGTCTGGCGGATGACCTCAAAGGCAATATCCCCCCAGGGGACCTCTTCTTCATGCACCAACCTCACCTCCTGGCTTTCGCTGGTGGGACCGTAATTGTCGTCCATGAGTTCGGCAACGAACATGAAATAAATCTGGGAGACCACCTTGATATTATAAAGCCGGTAGGGGGAAACGATTTCCACCCGGGAGCCGGTCTCCTCCAGGGTTTCCCGAACCGCCCCCGCCTGGACCGATTCCCCCATTTCCAGGTATCCGGCCGGCAGGGTCCAAAGACCCCGGCCCGGTTCGATGTCCCGCCTGCACATGAGAATCCGGTCCCCCTTCACCGGGATGCAACCGGTGACCACCTTGGGGTTTTCGTAGTGTATGGTGTGACATTGGGTACAGACCGCCCGATGGTGGTCGTCGTCCGGGGGAATCCGCATTTCGGTTCTCCCGCCGCAGGCTGTGCAGAATTTTTGTTCCATGTAACTCCTTTATCGATCCTGATCCACTGGGAATCCGGGGAATGTCTTGATTGGGTTCCCTACCCTTACCCCATAATATGGGGGATGACAAGAACCAAACCCAATTCTTAATGGGCAATGGGGTGATGGATTCCCCCATGCCACCGTTGCCCATATTTCCATCAAAAGAGAATTAAACCGTCCACAATAAAATGTAGACATCCATGACCGGAAAAGTTCAACCGTCGGCCAATTCCCACAGGGCCGTCACCCGGGGGTTGGTCAATCCCTTGGCCAGGGCGCAAAGACCGATTTCAAAGGGCTCCACCTCCGGGGGATGGGGCAGGATCCGCACCTGGTCCCGCAGGGGGCTTTTTTCCAAAACCAGGCGGGGAAGGAAGCCCACACCGCAGCCCAGGTTGACCAGGGCAATGATGGCCTCGTGGCCGGAAACCTGGGAATGGATGTGGGGAAGCTGCCCCTGCCGGGCAAACCAGCGGTCCAACTGTTCCCGGCTCAAGCCGGTATCGGCCACGATGAGGGGGGTGTGCTCCCAGTCCACCCGCCCCCGGATCCATTTCACCGTATCGGGATAGCGCCGGGGGGCAATGAAGACCAATGGGCTTTCGGCCAGTTTTAAAAACGAGGCCCCCTTGGGCATGCGGGGGGAACGGGCGGCGATGCAGACCTCGGCCTCCCGGGAAATGAGCTTTTCCAGGGCATGGGCGGCATCACCGGTGGCCAGCTTGAGTTGAACCCGGGGATGGCGTTTCCGATACCGGGTAATGAGGTCGGGAAGAATGGAGTAGGCCGCCGTCACCGAACAATAGAGGGAAAGTTCCCCGGAAAGGCCCTCCTCCTGGGAAAGTTCCCCGTGGAATTCCTCCCAGCGCAGGAGGACATCGTCGGCATATTGCCTAAAGGCCATGCCCGCATGGGTGAGCTCCACGGACCGATTATCCCGGATGAAGAGGGGATGGCCCACCTCGGCCTCCAGCCGCTGGATGACGCGGGTCAGGGCCGATGGGGTGATATGGCAGGCCCGGCTGGTTTTGGCAAAGTGCAGACTTCCGGCCAGGTGACGGAAGAGTTCCAGGGTACGAATGTCCATGTCAAATGCTCACTATCCTAAATGTTTTCAACGTGTCATTTCAATATTTGAAATATAGTATTGCAAATGATTCATTTGACGCAATAAAAAAAATCCGGCATGGTGGCAATCATTGAAAAGCAGATCAACTTTTTGGATATAAGGAGCAGAAATCATGGGTGAAAATTATTTCAACACCTTGCCGTTGCGGCTCCAGCTGGGAGAGCTGGGCCAGTGTCGTTTCATGGATTATTCCGAATTCAATGGGGTGGATGCCCTGCGGGGTAAAAAGATCGTCATTGTGGGCTGTGGTGCCCAGGGGCTGAACCAGGGACTGAACATGAGAGATTCCGGCCTGGACGTCTCCTTTGCCCTGCGGGAAGCCGCCATTGCCGAGAAACGCCAGTCCTGGAAAAATGCCACGGAAAACGGTTTTGTGGCCGACACCTATGAAAAACTGCTGCCCCAGGCCGATTTGGTCATCAACCTCACCCCGGACAAGCAGCACACCCCGGTCATCGAAGCGGTCATGCCCCTGATGAAAAAGGACAGCTGCCTCTCCTACTCCCATGGTTTCAACATTGTGGAGGAAGGCATGCAGATCCGGGAGGACCTCACCGTCATCATGGTGGCCCCCAAATCCCCGGGCACCGAGGTTCGTGAAGAATACAAACGGGGCTTCGGCGTTCCCACCCTCATTGCCGTCCACCGGGAAAACGACCCCCGGGGCGAAGGCATGGAATTGGCCAAGGCTTACGCCGCCGCCACCGGCGGCCACCGGGCCGGCGTCCTCCACTCCTCCTTTGTGGCCGAGGTGAAATCCGACCTCATGGGCGAACAGACCATCCTCTGCGGCATGCTCCAGGTGGG
>JAKSBM010000424.1 GCA_022361135.1 Desulfobacterales bacterium
ATGGTGACCAAGCCCGGCCACATGGCCGCCTGCGCCGGCTGCCGCTTCATCGGAAACTGCCCGGCCAAGATCGAAATCCTCAGGAGCATCCGCACCCCGGACACCGCCCTGGGGGTCATGACCATCACCACCTTTTCCCAGGAGGGCCACGACCGCATCACCCACGACACCCAGACCTATGTGGACGCCCTCCACCACTACACCGACTGGATCGCCGACCTGGCCCGCCTCCGCCACAAAACACCGGATGAGGCCCAGGCCCTGCCCCTGCTCAAGGAAGTCATGGAGCTTTCCGGGGAAAGTTTCCTGGCCGTGAACCCCAGGGGGGAGGTGGTCCAATGCAACGCCGGTGCCCATGCCTTTTTCTCCTTCTGCGACCTCTACACCCGGTCGGTCTACCACATCCTCCCCCATGCCGTGGCCGACAAAATTCTGGAGGGCAATCCCATCCGGGACACCCGGCTGGTCATCCAGGACCGGACGGCTTGGCTTTCGGCCAATCCCATTTTTGAAGGGGACAGCCTCACCGGGGCCGTCATCCGCATCCGCCACCAGCGGCCGCCCAAGGCCAATGCCCCGAAGAAAAACAAGGGACGCCTCCTCACGGACAAGGCCATCCTGGGCAACAGCCCCGCCATCCTGGAACTGAAAAAAATGGTAAAAAAGCTGAAACGAAGCCAGTCCACCCTCCTCATCACCGGGGAGACCGGCACGGGCAAGGGGCTTTTGGCCAAGGTCATCCACCACACCGGAGACCGCAGGGACGGCCCCTTTGTGCCGGTGAACTGCGCCAGCATCCCGGAAACCCTCTTTGAAAGCGAACTTTTCGGCTATGAAGAAGGGGCCTTCACCGGGGCCAAAAAAGGGGGAAAACCCGGCCGGTTCGAACTGGCCCAGGGGGGCACCCTCTTCCTGGATGAAATCGGGGAAATGCCCCTGCACATGCAGGTCAAACTCCTCAACGTCCTCCAGGACCAATCCCTCCAGCGGGTGGGGGGCATCACCCCGGTGCCCATCGACGTCCGCATCATTGCCGCCACCAACCAGGATCTGGACCATCTGGTCCAGGAAAAATTATTCCGGGCCGACCTCTTCTACCGCCTCAACGTCATCCCCATGGAGCTTCCCCCCCTGGTCCGGCGCCCGGAGGACATCGCCCTCCTGGCCCAGGCCTTTCTGGAGGAATTCAACCCCAAGGCCCGGAAAAAAATCCAGGCCATCTCCCCACCGGTGATGGAGTTGCTCCAATCCCATGCCTGGCCCGGCAACATCCGGGAACTCCAAAACATCATGGAATACAGTATTAATATGGAAGAGGGCAAAGAAATCAGCCGGGCCAGCCTCCCCCCCCGCTTCCTGGCCCAGACCCGCTCCCCCCTGCCCCCGGCCCCGGGCACGGACATCAAAACCCGGGTGGCCACCACGGAAAAGGACACCATCCTGGCCTGCCTGGACCGCCACGGCCACGACGTGGAGGGCAAGAAAAAGAC
>JAKSBM010000200.1 GCA_022361135.1 Desulfobacterales bacterium
AGGGCCGACCAATAGGTGATCAGCAGGACGGCAAAGAGCAGAACCAGCATAAAGGGGATGGTGGCCCTGTAAATATCCATGATGGGCTTGTTGAACCGGTAGCTGGCAATGAAAAGATTCATGCCCACGGGCGGGGTGAAATACCCGATTTGCATATTGGCCAAGAAAATGATGCCCAGATGGATGGGGTCCACCCCGTACTCCATGGCCACGGGCAGCATCAGGGGGACCATGATGATGATGGCGGAAAAGATGTCCAGCATCATGCCCAGGATCAATAGGAAGATATTGAGCAGGATCAGGAAAACCCATTTGTTGGAAATGAACTGGCCGCAGATTTCAAAGAGGCGCATGGGGACTTCGGCATCGATGAGGTAGTTGGTCAATGCCAAAGAGACCCCCAGGATGAGGAGGATCCCCCCCACCATGACCATGGACTCCTTGATGATACCGGCCAATTGGGACGGTTTGATCTCCCGGTAAATCAGCATTTCCACCACCAGGACATACATGGCGGAAACCGCAGCCGCCTCGGACACGGCAAAATACCCCGAATAAATGCCGACGAAAACAAAGAGGGGCAATGGGATTTCCCAGGCCGCATCCCGCAAGGCCCGCCGGGCATGGACCCAGGAAAAGGGGGTCAGGGGAATGGGATTTCGCCGGTTCACCCGGATGCTCCATAAAGAGAGCAGGCCGATCATGAGCAGGGCCGGAAAAATACCGGCAATGAAAAGGTCCTCAATGGAGATGTCCGCCCCGCTGCTCATCTGCTGGGCAATGATCCCATAGAGGATCAGGGGCAGGCTGGGGGGCAGGAGCAGGCCCAGGCTGCCCGAGGTGGTCACCAGCCCCAGGCTGAAATCATCGGGGTATCCCGACTGCTTCAGGGCCGGATACAAAAGGGCACCCATGGCCACGATGGTAACCCCGGAGGCCCCGGTGAATGCGGTGAACAGGGCACAGACCACAAAGGCCACAATGGCCAATCCCCCGGGCATCCACCCCAGGAAGGTCCGGGTCAATGCCACCAGCCGTTGGGAGGTGTTGCTCTCACTCAAAAGATAGCCGGTGAAGGTAAACAGGGGCAGGGCCAGGAGAATGGGGGTATCGGCGATGCGGTAAAGCTCAATGGCCATGACCGACAGATCAATTTCCGAAGCATGGAATCCGGCCATGGCACCGGCAATGATCACGGTGAACAGGGGTGCCCCCAACAGGGCCATGAGGATGAGTATGGCGATGAGTATCAGTGTCATGGGGTGGGGGTTTTCCTCGGGTTGGCAAGCCCCAGCAGGGCAAATATGAGATACCGCAGGGCAATGACGGTAAAGGTAAAGGGAATCACGGACTCACAGATCCAGGCCGGCACCCCGGCAAAGGCGGTGTAGCCGTCGGCCTTTTCCACCAGGACAAAGGCCAGGCTGTGGTAGGCCATGAGTCCGCAGACGCCACAGGTGAAGGCATGGGTCAACAGGGTGGTGTAATTTTTCATGGCCGGGGGCAGGTAGCGGGAAATCACATCAATGCGGATGTGGTTGTCCGTACGGGAGGCCACCATGGCCCCCACCAGCCCGATCCAAAGCACCAGGACCCGGACCAGGGGATCGGCCCAGGTAATGCCGGAACCCATTAGGTTCCGCAGGAAAATCTGGCTCACGGCCAGGCCGATCATGGACAAGAGCAATCCCACCAGGATCCCGTCCTCCAATCGATGGAGGAGGTTCAAAATCCGGTATGGGGAAGGGGTCTCCGGGGAAGCGGACATGGCTTATTGGCTCTCCTTGGCATGGAATTCATCCAGGAGCTGGTCCATCTTCTCCACCACGTCCCGGGGCAGCACCCCGGTGGTGACCATTTTTTCCGAGGCCCGGGCCGCCGTTGAAATCCATTCATCCCGGGTCATCCCCTGGGGATCGATGAATTGAATTCCCCGCTTTTTCAAGGCTTCCACGGCCTTGGAATCATCCTCCCGGTTCTGGTGGTCGATTTCGCTGAAAATCCGGGTCATGATTTGGGAAACCACGGCCCGGTCTGCCTTGGAAATGCGGTTGAACCGCTTTTTATCAATGGCCAGAACCGCATGGAGATAGAGCAGAGGGATATTGGTGACGTAGCGGACCTGGGTGTGCCACTGGAGAACAATGGCGCCCACAGGTGAGGTGGCAACCGTATCAATGAGTCCGGAAGAAAGCCCTGTCCGGACGTCTGCCAACGGCAGGGTAATGGGAGAGATCCCGAAGGTATCCACCGCCTCCCGGCTCAGCTTGTCGTTATCCGGTATCCAGACTTTTCTGTTCTTGAGATCCGATACCGTCTCAATGGGTTCCTTGGACATGATATAGGCAAACCCGCCTCCAGAAATGCCAAAGGTGACAAACCCTGCGTTGTCCAGTCCTTTGAGTATGAACTCATCCATGTGCCGGCGCACGTAATCCACCTCAGCCATGTCCTTAAACTTCATGGGCTGGGAGTAAATCTGGTTGGCAGGAAAATACTTGGACAGACTGCCGGCAACCACGGCACCGCCCTGAA
>JAKSBM010000750.1 GCA_022361135.1 Desulfobacterales bacterium
CGTCCCAGAAATCGGCAATGGCGGCGATGCGGGCCTCCTGGGGGATGGCCTTCCCCCGCATGCCCGTGGGATAGCCCGAACCGTCCCAGCGTTCCTGGTGGTAATAGGTGATATTCACGGCCACGGGCGCGATTTTCAATTGGGATAAAAGGTTTTTCCCGATGACGGGATGTTCCTGGATATGGGTATATTCCTCGGCCGTGAGGGGACCTTTTTTGTTGAGGATGTCGTTCTTGATGCCGATTTTTCCCACATCGTGGACAATGGTTCCCAGGTAGATTTCCTGGATCTGGCTTTCCGGTAGTTTGAGCTTCCGGGCCATATCCCGGGCGTATTGGGCCACCCGCTCCACATGGCCTCCGGTGTAGCGGTCCTTGGATTCAATGGCCGAGGCCAGAACCATGAGGAAGGTTTCCAACTGGGATCTCCGGGTCTGCTCCCGCTCCAGGCGGTGGAGGCCGATGACGTTTTTCACCCGGGCCTGGAGTTCCAGGTGGTGGAAGGGTTTGGTCACAAATTCATCCGCCCCCATTTGCAGGGCTTTGATCCGGTCCACCCGGTCGGAAAGGGAGGTGAGGATGATCACGGGCATGCTGGTGGTGGCCTTGTGGGAACGGATGGTTTTCAGCAGGGAAAATCCGTCCTTAAAAGGCATCATTACATCGGAAATCACCAGGTCGGGCATGATGGATTTAATGGTTTCCCATCCCACCTCCCCGTCCGGGGTCAGGTAGAGGGAATAGTCGGCCAATGCCTTGGCAATGAGGTCCTGGATTCCGGAATTGTCCTCGGCCACCACAATGACGCCCTTGGGTTCTTCCGCATGGATTTCCTTCACCTCCCGCCTCTTGCCCATCTTGCTGTCGGCCAGATCGATTTTAACCATGTCGCTGCTTTCCACTGCGGCCAGGTCGGAAACCCGTCTGTCCTGGTTCCTTCGATCCTTGTGAGGGATGATCATGCGCTGTTTCCGTCGCTGGGCCTTTCTGCGGTCGATGATGCTTTTGGGCTCGAGCTCTTCCAGGTTGCAGGGCAGGGTGATGGTGAAGCAGGTTCCCTCTCCCTTGTGGCTCTCGACCTGGATTTCTCCCTTGAGAAAATCCACGGATTCTTTAACGATGGCCAGCCCCAGTCCCGTGCCCTCGTACCGCCGGGTTTTGGAGCTGTCCCCCTGGCGGAAGCGTTGGAAAATGGTTTCCATGACCCGGGAAGACATGCCCACTCCGGTGTCCTGTATGGTCAGGGTCAGGTGGCTTTCTTTCCAGTCCAGGGACACGGTGATTTCACCCACTTCCGTGAATTTATAGGCATTGCGGATGAGGTTGTTCAGGATATCCTTCAACTTTTCCTGGTCCATGAAAATGGGGGGAAATTCTCCCTGGCTATGGTAATTGAGTTCCAATTGACGTCCCTCGGTGATCCCCCGGAAGCTGGATACGATTTCAAAGACAAAGGCATCCATGTCGGTTTTTTTCAAGGTCATGACCGCCATGTCCGCGTCAAAGCGGGATATCTTGAGCAATTCATTGATTTTATTGGTCAAGGAGAGGGTCTGGGTCTGCATCTGGTCCAGCATGGGGACCAGGGGTTCCGGGGTCTGCCGACTGTCCAAGATATAATCCATCCAGCCCCGGATCAGGGTCAAGGGGGTTCTCAGCTCATGGGTGACATTGGTGATGAATTCCTTTTTGGCCCGGGCTGCTTCCTCCAATGCCTTGATGGTTTGCTGTAATTGCCGGGTTTTTTGCTGGACTCGCTTTTCCAGGGTCTGGTTCAGACTGATGAAATGGGCCAGAACAAAAAGAAAAACCCCAAAGGTGAGGAAGAAGACCCCAAAGGGGTAGAGCCGGAGCTGGGCCACCAGGGTCGGATAGTTGAGCAGATAGTCCAGGGCGGATAGGGAATAGATCAGGCTGGCCAGGATGAAAAATTGAAGCTGGAGCCGTTGTGCCGGTTCCTTTCCCCGGCGCAATCTGCCCACCATGGAAAGGGTGTTCCGGATGATGAGGTAGGCCACCATGGCCAGGTATAGCGGATGGAGGGGGCCGGCCTTGGGATAATATCCAAACCAGTATTTGTGGGGGCCTGCAATGAAGAGGTCCGAGGTCCAGAGGCTGACCAGGAATCCAAAGCAGAGCAGGTAGAGTACGGGCATGTCCCTGCGGGATACGTTGAGGTATTGGTTCACCGTGGCATAGCAGAACAGGGGCAGGAAAATAATGCCCGTGTAGCCGACCCGGCAGAGCAGGTCGGCGTATGGCTCCTGGTTGTATAGGAATAGGATCACCCAGGAGAACTGCCACCAAAAGGTGGCGATGCAAAAGGGTAGAAACTCTTTTCTCAGGCGGCTACCGGAAAAGAAAAAGGTGGCACAGCCCAGGAAAAGGGAGATTATGGCGGCAAAGAGCGGCAGAATCGCGCTGAGGTACATCATTCCGCCTATTCCTTGATTTCATGGTAGAAATTCAAGGGGCCGAGCAGGGTTTCGGGAAGCCGAACCACATTTCCCTTGGCGCTGACCACACAGAATCTCTGGTATCCCTCTCCCACCAGATCCCCGGTTTTTTTGTTGATAAAAGAGATGTTCAACCGACAGGTGGCCGCCTTGATTTCCGACGTGGTGAGTCGGATTTCCAGGGTATCCCCGAAATAGGCATTGCTCACATATCTGTTGTAGGCGTCCACGGTGACCAGACGGATGGAATTGCTGGCCATGAGTTCGTGGAGCTGGGGGACGGTTTCCAGCAGGAACTTTTCCCGGATTACCCCCTGGTATTCAATGAAATTACTGAAGTAGACATTCCCAAAGACATTGGTGTCCTTGAGGGTGACCACGATCTCGGTCTTGTAAACCCGCTCGGATCCGTAAATGCCCAGGGCCTGGATCTGCTTTTCCACATATTCGTTGAAGAGATCCTTTTTGGTCTCCTCTACGTGGCGAACCTTGAATCCCACACCCACGTCGTTGGTCCACTGGGGATCGCATTCCATGCGTATGGTTTTATATTCGCTGATTTTTAAGTCAAGGGTGAAGGGGTCGGTGGGGGGCTCGGTGTCTAATTTCAGAAAACCACCTGAGGTGGAGATATTCTCAATGATGCCGGGGTGGTTGTCCACCACGGCCCTGATCCTTTTTTTTACCCGAGGAGCCCGTTGCTTGTGGCCTGTTGTCATATCTGTCTCCGCATTTCATCGCAATGATGTATTCAATTTCAATTTTCGCAATACAGGTCTCCCTACCTGGCTATTACTCCTATTCAAAAAATGTAAAAATGTAAAGAATAAGTGTAAAAAATACCACAGAATGGAGTTTGCCTCCTGGACCACCGGTGGGCCGAGGTGGAACAGCTTTCCCGCGGTGGGGCGGGACCGGCGAAATGCCCTGGGATACAATGGGAAAAAATCACATCTCGGCCGGGGGCGTCAGGCCTGGTAAGGCTTAATTTCCAACGGTTTCCGCCTGGGCGGGCCAGGTGATGTGCAGGGGACGGGAGGGGGCGATGAGCCAGATCTGACTGCCACCGGGCACGGTTTCGGTTTTGGCCGGGTTGACCCGGATCCGACCCTGGGGATCCCGCATGGCAAAGCTGAGGTAATGGTAGTTTTCCATGAGGTGGAGGTGGAGCCGCCACCAGGAATAGGTGGGGCAGCTTTGGGGGAGGGTGACCAGGTAAATTTCTTCGTTTTCGTCATTTCGCAACAGGGTCTGCAACGGGAGATGGACCTTGTCCTGCATGGCCTGGACCATCATCTCCGCAGTCATCTGCATGATGACTTCAAAATCTCCGGGCACGGCAGAAAAAGTCTCAAGGGATTGGGTGGAAAGGCAGCGAACCGTGATTTCACATTCGTCCTTTTTCATCTTCAGGGTGTTGATCAGGGCAAATAGGCTTTCCTCGTCGCTGCCGGTGTGGATGATGATCCGGTGGGCCTGGTCGGCGTGGGCCCGTTCCAGGGCCTGGATGGTGTCGGGGCGCCCCTTGATGAAGTGGACCCGGTCCAGGTCCGGATGGGGATGGCGTTGGCAGCTCCCCAGGATGACCAGATCCTGGGACGCGGTGAGGGCATCCTGGCGGATTTGCTGGATCAGGTATTCGGTTTCCGGGGTGATTCCCACCACCAGGATATGGTCCTTGCCCCTGTAGTTGGATTCTCCGTGCATTCTACGATCTCTCCTTTCAATGAGTCTGGATGTGAAATGGGTGATAAAGGCCGCCCCCAGTCCAATTCCCATGAACATGGGCAGGATTACGGCAATGATGCGGCCGGCCGCCGTTGTGGGATAAAGATCCCCGTAGCCCACAGTGGTGGAGGTCACAATGCTCCACCACAATGCGGCGTCCAATTGGCTGAGTCCCGAGTCCGGAGGCTCCACCAGGGTGATGAGGACGCTGGAAATAAGGAGTAGGGACATGTAGGCCAGGATGAGGTAGGCGCCCTGGCGCTGGAGTTTCGAGCGCAGGAAATGGAAAAGGGTGCGGATCACGGCATCACCTCCAGGGGGACGGGCTGCCGACCGGAACCGGTCCGGCCGTGGTTGGAAAGCCAGATTTCCCCGGGGATGAATTTATGGGGTCGGGCATGGAATTTTTCCGCGAAAAATTGGGGGTTTTCCAGGATTTGTTTCCCGAATTTTTTTTCCAGGAAATTGAATTTCTTCACATAGGCGGCCATGGTTTTGAATTTTTCCCCGGTCCGGGATACCGGTTCAATGGCTCCCTGCATCTGGAGCCCCACAATCTTGTCCACCCGGTCGGCATCCTGGAAAATGGAGGCGGCTGCCCCGGGGGTGGCCGGATTCAGGTGGCGGCTTTTGGGGTTGGAGAAAAAATAAAATGCCCCCCGGTCATAGACAAAATAGACCGGTGCCGTCCAGGGCCCGTCCGGGGTGTCCATGCCCAACACCAGGGTTCGGGGCTGGGTTACCAGGTGGTGGATTTGTTGGGTGTCCAGGGTCATGAATTACTCCAGAAGCCAGGATTCGTTGTTGTAAAGGGTGAGGAGCACGGGATTGGAAATGGTGTTGATTCGGTTGTCCCGGCTCTCCAGCATGCCCTTGCCGAAAAGGGTTTCCTTCTGGAAAATTTCCGGGGTGAGGAAGCGGGTTTCCACGGGGATTTCCAGGGTTGCAATGCGTCCCTCCACCCTCCTTCGATCCACATTGGGGTGGAAGGCCAGGTAGAATCCCCAATCCCCGAAACTGGGGACATTTTCGTGGAAGGGCAGGATGGAGAGGCCGGCGGCTCCGATGGTCCGCCCGATGCACAGATAGGCCTCCTTGGCAAAATAGGGGGAGGTGGATTGGACCACCATCATTCCGTTCTGGGAAAGTCGGCGTCGGACTTTTGCGTAGAATCCTTTGGAATAGAGCTTCACCAGCTCCGGAGAGGACGGATCGGGCATGTCCACGATGATGACGTCAAAAAAGCCCCGGGCCTGGGCCAGGAAGGTGTCGGCATCCATGTTCATCACCTGGACCGATGCCACTTCCTTGTATTTGACCTGGCCCGGCGGGGCCGGGGCTTCCACCCGGATGGGTTTCAGGGGACCGGGGTTGACCCCTTTCCCTGCCTTGTATTGTACCCGGGGATCCTGGAAGGCATTGCCGTTGATTTGGGTGAGCAATGGATGGGTGGCGGCCAATTGGGTCATGGCGGGGTCCAGGTCCACCAGGGTGACGTTTTCCACATCGGGGTATTTGAGGACCTCTCGCAGGGCACAGCCGTCTCCGCCGCCCAGGATGAGGATATTTTTGCGCTGGTGC
>JAKSBM010000543.1 GCA_022361135.1 Desulfobacterales bacterium
ATCACCGGATCCCCCGATGGGCAAATTTAAAATAATGTTCCCATTGAATGGGGGCCAACTTTATACATGGAATAGGCCATGTGAATCGCAGGCCTTGTCCATGGTTTTGGGATTTGATCCTGAAAATCTTTATAAAATCAATGCCTTGCCCAGGTCTATCTCTTCGTTTCATCCCTCCTTTTTTCGGTTAACCCCAATTTAACCCCCTCCGACGTATTCTCCCCGGAAAGATAAATTTCCAAAGGAGAAGCCATGGAATTCATAAAAGATAAACAGGTAAAACCGGGTCCCCTGTCCTGGTTCCTGCTCCTTCTCCTGCTGCCCCTGGCATCGGGATGCCTGGGGGGGGACCGGGGGCGTGTGCCTTTGCCATTGCCCCAGCACCTTACGGCGGCGCCGTCTGCCCCGGCCCTGGAGATTACCCAATCCCTGTTGGATTTGGTGAAGGATCCCCTGGCCCGGGACCTGGTCCGGGAGGCCGTGGAAAATAATTATAACCTCCGGGCCACGGCCCTGCGTCTCAAGGCTTCGGGCCTGCTGCTGGCCCGCACCGGATCGGCCCCCCTGCCCACCCTCAACGGGGGATATGCGGGGAGCCGGCTCAATCCGGGCAGTGACGGCGGTTCCCAGGGGCAGCATAAAATTTCCCTTTCCCTCTCCTGGGAGCTGGATATCTGGGGGAAGTTGGCGGACCAGCACCAAGGGGCCCTGGATGGGGTCAGGGCCGGGGCGCTGGATTGGGAACGGGCCATGGATTCCCTGGCGGCCCGGGTGGTTCAATCCTATTACCAGGTCAAGGGGAATCAATTGCGGGTGGGGGCCCAGACCCGGCGGGTGGCCATTTTCCAGGCCATTGAGACCACCATCCTGGAGAAATATAAAATGGGTTTGGGCAACCTCAACGATTTTTCTTCGGCCCGGAGCCGTACGGAAACGGCCCGGGCCGCCCTGGTTAAGGCCCGTGAATCCCTGGATCGTTCCCTGGGGGATCTGGAGGTCCTGCTGGGGCGGTACCCGGGGCGGAATCTGGCCATTGCCGGGGACTGGCCCATGGTGGCGGCCCCGGCCCCCACGGCTCCGGCTGAGATCCTGTTGAACCGGCCCGATGTCCGGGCGGCCCGGGCCCGGGTGGATGCCGCCGATTCCACGGCCTCGGCCCAGGGCAAGGCC
>JAKSBM010000501.1 GCA_022361135.1 Desulfobacterales bacterium
GGGCCATCCTTTTGGAATGCACGGATCTGCCCCCCTTTGCACCGGCCCTGGTCCAGGCCGTGGACCTTCCGGTCTATGATCTGGTTTCCATGGTCAAGCTCATCCACACCACCTTTTCATCTCCCCATTCATAGGAAGAGGAATCGCACACATGCCGTCCAATGAAAAATTTGTAAAGCCCGTCCATGCAGCGTAGGTACTCCTGGGACTCATTCTCCCCCTGGCCTTTTGACTCCAGGTTCTGAAACTCCCCACCCGGGGAATCCTGGTTTTGTGTATTGTTTATTTGTCCATCACCGCATGGTGCTTGGGAAACAGCCTTATATTCTGGATGGATTTAAGGCCACCCCTAATAATTGTCCTTTGGCATGATTTCGGCGTTGCATAAAAGAATGCGCCTCGAATTTCTGCCAAATTCTAAATTGTTAGGAGTTTCCCCTATAATTGAAATTGTAAAACCGGTGTCGCAAGCTTGAACCCTGCGGCACCGGTTTGTTTCGTGGGGGATACCGGAGAACAATTGTCCCTATGGGTTAAGGATGAACTCCAGATGGTCGGCTTGCAACGGGGCCTCCAGGAGTTGTTCATGGGGGCGGGTGAATTTGATTCGTCCGGCCATGGGATCGGGGGAGAGGAGGAGGACGGTGAGGGGGGCATCCGGGCTGAGGGAAGATTCCCATTTCCGGATTTGGGTGAGGAGGTGGAATCCGTCGGTTTCCTCCAGGTCGGCGTCGGCGATGACGGCCCGGCAGGGGGCGTTTTTTTCCTGGCAATACTTCAGGATTTCCATGGCTTCCTGGGAGCTGCCCACCACCCGGCATTCGCCGTGGCGGGAGAGAAGCTTCAGGGCCTTTTTCCGTTCACCCGGATCGGAGAGGACCAGAAGAAAGGGGCCCCGGCAACCTCCGGGATGGTATTGGGCAATGGCCCCTTCCAGGGCCGAGGGTTGCACCGGTTTGGCCAGGCAGCCGTCCATGCCCGCTTCCAGGAAGGGGGAGGTGTCGTCGGTGGTGGCGGTGAGGGCCAGGATGGGGACCCGGGGGCGGTGGGATTTCGAAGCCAGTTCCAATTGTCGGATGGAGCGGCTGGCGGCCAGGCCGTCCATAACCGGCATCTGGATGTCCATGAAAATGATGTCAAATGGATCCTTTTCATAGGCTTCCAGGGCCTGGCGGCCGTCATTGGCCGTGGTGACCCAATGGCCCAATTTTTTCAACATGGCCGAGGTGAGTTTTTGGTTGAGTTCATTGTCCTCAACAAGGAGAACTTTCAGGGGAGCGCACTCGGGCGACATCTCTGAAGGTGTTACCATGGATTACCTCATCTTCTGGGGTTAAAAAAAAAGGATGGGAGGGAAGGGCTGATCGGGATAATGGAGAGAAACACGTTTCATGGGGTGGATGAATTCAGGTTACCAAAAAGGGTGTTCCGGGTCAACGTAGGGGATTGGGGGCGACCCTTGACAGGGTCTGTCATTTTTGTAATATTTTGATCAAATTTCACCCTTTCTAAACGAATCGAGGAAATCATCATCAATACCACACGGATCTATCCCATCGGCGGTGGCAAAGGGGGCATCGGTAAAAGCATGCTGACGGCCAACCTGGGCGTTCTTTTGGCCCAATCCGGGCAACGGGTGATGATTGCCGACCTGGATCTGGGGGCGGCCAATCTCCATACCTTCATCGAGCAACAAGAGATGGGATATGGGCTGGACGGCTTTTTAAATAAGGATGTACCCAGCCTGGATCGGGCCGTGGTGCCCACCCGGATCCCGGGACTGGATTTCCTCAATTCCGTCAATTGCACCATTGAGATCGCCAACCTCTATGCCGCCCAGAAGGAAAAGATCATCCGGGCCCTGAGGGATCTCTCCTACGACTATGTTTTCATGGACCTGGGGGCGGGGACCCATTTCAATACCCTGGATTTTTTCCTGACCTCCCAACGGGGCTTTTTCATCATCACCCCCGAGCCCACATCCATTGAAAATGCCTTTACCTTTATTAAGGCGGTCTATTCCCGGATCCTGAAACGGATCCTCAAGACGGCCCCATTCCAGAAAGTGGCCCGTTCCCTGGACCTGCCCAAGTCGGACATGGCCCGTCCCTTTCGCACCATTGGTGCCGTGCTCCGGGCCGATGACGGGTTGGGTCGATTGTTGAAGGAGGAGCTGAAGGCCTATGGCTTTTGCTTTGTCATCAACCAATTGCGTCGCTGGGATGATCCCGGTCTGGGCCCGAAAATTCAGCAGATTTGCAATAAATACTTTTATGCCGATTTTAAATTCCTAGGTAATATTCGCCACGATGAAGCCATCCATGAAGCCATTCACATGCAGGAAATCTTCATCACCCGCCCCACCCGGACCCCGGGCAACCTGGATCTGAATCAAATCGCCCGTACCATTGCGGAAATCTAATGTTAGGGTGGGTTTTTCACCCTGATTCACCCCGCTAAAACCCGTTTCAACCCTTGTCCTGCCTGGATTTAACCCCCTTTATATATTAGCACCCTATTATAATTAATCCGGCCAGTTTAAGGTTGACTTTCCAGGTGTTCACCCACTATAGATATGGTTTACAACATTATTAATCCTAAGCGGAGAAGTGAAATGAAAATACTGAAAATCGATCATCTGGGCGTCGCGGTTTCAAGTATTGAAGAAAAGAAAAACTTCTGGACAGAGGTCATGGGCCTCACCCTGGAAGGTACAGAAACCGTTGAAGCACAGAAAGTGACCACGGCTTTTCTCCCGGTTGGAGAAAGTGAAGTTGAACTGCTGGAATCCACGTCGGAAGACGGCCCGGTCGCCAAATATATTGAGAAAAAAGGTGAAGGGATCCAGCATGTCGCCTTCCGGGTTGAAAACATTGAAGAAGCCCTGGAAGAACTGAAAGCAAAGGGCATCAAGCTCATCGACCAGAAACCCAGAATGGGTGCCGGCGGAGCCAAGATTGCCTTCCTTCACCCCAAAGCGACCTCGGGTGTCCTTGTTGAACTCTGCGAAAGATAGGAATATCTGCAGGCGGGCGTTCCCCTTTGATTTGACCTCTTGCTATACCCCGCCCTTACCCCATCACCCTAAACCGGAGGATAACCATGCCTGATATGAAAGATTGGGAAGACCTAGCAACCAAAGAACTTCGGGGAAAACCCCTGGAGGCATTAACCCAAGATACCCCGGAAGGAATTAAAGTAAAGCCCCTCTACACCGCCAAGGATACCGAGTCCCTGGAATGTGCCAATACCCTTCCCGGTTTTGAACCCTTTGTCCGTGGACCCAAGGCCACCATGTATGCCGGCCGCCCCTGGACCATCCGTCAATATGCCGGGTTCTCAACCGCCAAAGAATCCAACGAATTTTACCGGAAAAACCTGGCCGCAGGCCAGAAGGGCCTTTCCGTAGCCTTTGACCTGGCCACCCACCGCGGCTATGACTCCGATCACCCCCGGGTGGCCGGCGATGTGGGCAAGGCCGGTGTGGCCATCGATTCCGTTGAAGATATGAAGATTCTCTTTGACCAGATTCCCCTGGATCAGATGTCCGTTTCCATGACCATGAACGGCGCCGTTCTCCCCATTCTGGCCGGATACATCGTGGCCGCCGAAGAGCAGGGCGTCAAACATGAACAACTCATGGGCACCATCCAGAATGACATCCTCAAGGAGTACCTGACCCGGAACACTTACATCTATCCGCCCACACCTTCCATGCGGATCATCTCCGATATCATCGGATATTGTTCCGAGAACATGCCCAAGTTCAACACCATTTCCATTTCCGGTTACCACATCATGGAAGCCGGTGCCGACTCCGTCCTCCAGACCGCATTCACCCTGGCCGACGGCCTGGAATATGTGAAGGCCGCCCTGGCCACGGGTCTGGACATTGACAAGTTTGCACCGCGGCTCTCCTTCTTCTTCGGCATCGGCATGAATTTCTTCATGGACATTGCCATGCTGCGGGCCGCCCGCTTCCTCTGGGCCGAGCTCATGGATCAGTTCAATCCCAAGAACCCC
>JAKSBM010000509.1 GCA_022361135.1 Desulfobacterales bacterium
ACCGCCGCAGATACAACAGGGCCGGCAAGGGGTCCCCTGCCGGCCTCGTCAAGTCCTGCTATGGCCGAATACCCCTTCGCCATGGCCCCTTTTTCAAATAGCCACATGTCGGAGGGGAGATCGGTTTTATGCAAAGCGTTTTTCTTTGATACGAGCCGCTTTACCGCGCAGGTTCCGGAGGTAGTAGAGTTTGGAACGGCGAACCCGGCCACGGGTAACCACTTCAATTTTATCAATGATGGGGGAGTAGAGGGGGAAGATTCTTTCCACGCCGATCCCGCCGGAAATTTTTCTTACGGTAAAGCGAGCGCTGGCCAGGCCCTTGGTCTTTTTGATGACCACACCCTGGAATACCTGGATACGTTCTTTTTCACCTTCTCTGATTTTTACATGCACTTTGATGGTGTCCCCGGAATCGAACTCGGGGATATCCAGACGCATCTGTTCTCTTTCCAATTTTGCAATAAGGTTTGACATATTTCCTCCTGGTTACCTTGCCTTACGGCCAACCCCCTGGTCAGCCGTTCGTAATTCTAGCTGAATATATGGATGCGGCCGAGCGGACGGACAGATGATTGTAGTCCCCTGCGCCTTTGATGGGTTCCAATTGCAGGTCGCAGGCCTCCATCAACTCCGCCGCCAATCCCCATGCCGTGCCAAAGAGGATGACATGGGATGCATTAGTATCTAATTCTTTCTGGAACGCCGCCGTGGATAGGGGTTGCTGACCAGGTTTCGCACTGGTCCCAACGGTGACCACGGGCTGGTTGCGTTCGTTTTTTATATCTTGGACCACCTCTTCAAAGCTGTTCACCACCCGGATCAATTCCAGGGCTGCCTTGCGGTCGGGATTCCGTTTTCCGCCGCCGCCCCGGGTCCAATGTTCGGTGATCTGGCGGGTCAGCTTTTGCTGGTCTTCATAGGGGGTGACCACATAATATCCCCGGACGCCGAATGTTCTGGACGCCCTGGCTATATCATGGAGGTCGATGTTGGTTACTGCCGATCCAATGGTTTCCTGCTGCTTGTTCAGCACGGGATAATGGATCAGGGCCACATAAAGATTGTCCCGTTTCCTATCCATGGATCAACGCCTCCAACTCATCACACCATTGCCGCAGGATTTTCTTTTCCTCCGGATCCGGTGTCCTTTGGGTGAAGAGGTCGGGCCGTTTTAAAAAGGTCCGTTTCAGGGATGAGTATTTCCGCCATTGGTCGATTTTGCCGTGGTTGCCCGACAGCAGTACATCGGGGACGGCCATATCTTCAAATACCTCGGGCCGGGTGTATTGGGCGTATTCCAGACGATCATCGGAAAAGGAGTCCGACTGTGACGATTCAAAACTGCCCAGGACACCGGGCAGCAGTCGGGACACCGAATCGATGATGGTCATGGCCGCCAGTTCACCCCCGGTCATGACGTAGTCTCCAATGGAGATTTCTTCATCCACATGGCGTTCGTATACCCGCTCATCAATGCCTTCATAGCGTCCGCAGATGAAGATGAGCCCGGAGGTATCTCCCTGGGCAAAATCTTCGGCCATCTGCTGGTTAAACCGTCTGCCCTGGGGGGTCATGAGGACCACCCGGGAATTCGGTGATTTGGCCTTGGCCGCTTCAATGGCGTCGAAAAGGGGTTCCGGTTTCATCACCATACCTGATCCGCCCCCGTAGGGACGGTCATCCACGGTGTGGTGGCGGTCGGTGGTGAAATCGCGGATATTTATACAACCGCCGGTGATCAATTCCTGTTCCATGGCCCGGCCGATCATGCCGTTGGCAAAAAAGGCGTCCAGGAACTCCGGGAAAAGCGTAAGTACTGTGAAATCCATGGGAAGAACCTTTGGCTTACAATCCTTCCGGCAGACGGGTTTCCACCACACCTGCCTCCAGGTCCACCGAAAGCACAAATTCCTTGTGCATGGGGACCAGGACTTCTTCTTTTCCGTTTTTGATCACCAGAATGTCTTGGGCGCCCGTGGGAAAAATATCTTTGATTTGTCCCAGGTCGCCCCTGTTCTCATCCGTAACCTTGAGTCCGATGAGGTCCTGCCAATACCAGGTATCCTCCTCCAACTCGGGCAGATCGGCCTTGTCCATGCGGACCAGGTATCCCATCAGGGCTTCGGCCCCGTTGCGATCGACCACGCCCTTGAGCCGGAGCAACACCCCTTTTTTCCAATCCGATGCACTCTGGATGACATGGGGTATTCCCGGATCATCCGGATGGTCTTCCTTGCAAAGCAGGACGGTGCATCCTTTTTTAAAGGTGTCGGCAGATTCGGCATAGGACCATATCTTTAAGTTACCGGCCAGTCCGTGGACACCGGTAACTTTTCCTATGGTCAGCAGGGTTGCTTCGGACGTCATGGCTTACTCAATGATCTCCAGAACGGTTCTCTTTTTTAGTTTAGTAGATGCAGCGCTCAGGATGGTTCTCATGGCCCGGGCAGACCTACCCTGTTTCCCAATTACTTTACCCAGATCCTCTTTAGCCACCTTCAATTCCAGAACGGATGTCTGGTCTCCAACAACTTCAGAAATTTGTACCTGGTCGGGATTGTCCACCAGTGCTTTGGCAATGTACTCGATCAGCTCTTTCATAAGTCATTCTCCTTTCAGTGAGGTGTTGAGAATACCGGGTTGAACACCTGAACAGAATTAAGCAGTTGCAACTCCCTTCTGTTTCAGAATGCTCTTAACGGTGGTGGAAGGTTTGGCGCCTTCACCCAGCCAATATTGAATTCTTTCTTCTTTCAGTTCGATTGCAGCAGGTTCCGTCATGGGATTATAGGTACCAAGTACTTCGAGGAAGCGTCCATCTCTAGGGCATTCGATGTCGGCTGCGACAATTCTGTAAAACGGTTTTTTCTTGGTGCCTTTGCGGGTCAATCTGATTCTTACGGACATGTTATCCTTTCTCCTTAAAACGGCAGCATGTTCTTCAACGAACGCATGCCGCCTTTATTAAATTTCTTTATCATTTTCATTGACTGGGTATAGCTTTTCAGGAGCTTGTTCACGTCTTGTACGCTAGTTCCACTCCCGTTGGCAATCCGTTTTTTTCGGGACGCCTTTATCATGCTGTGGTCAGCACGTTCCCCAGGCGTCATGGAATTGATGATTGCCTCTATCTTCACAAATTCCCGATCGCTGATATTCAGCCCCTTGAGCTGTTTCTTGTTCACGCCGGGCAACATTCCGAGTAGATCCTTGATGGAGCCCATTTTGCGAACCGATTTCATCTGGTTCCGGAAGTCCTCAAGGGTAAAGGCGTTCTGCCGCAGCTTTTTCTCCAGGGCCTGCGCTTCTTTTTCATCCACTGCATCCTGGGCCTTTTCAATAAAGGAGAGGGTGTCCCCCATACCCAAAATCCTCGAGGCCATCCGATCCGGATGAAATGCCTCAAGGCCTGTGGACTTTTCGCTGACCCCGATGAATTTCAAGGGTTTGCCCGTCACTGCTTTAATGGAGAGGGCGGCGCCGCCACGGGCATCACCATCCATTTTTGTCAGTACAAAACCGTTCAGGTCCAGACGTTTGTCAAAGGACCCGGCGATGTTGACGGCGTCCTGACCGGTCATGGCATCGGCCACCAGAAGAATCTCCGATGGGTTGACGCCGGTTTTGATTTCCTCGAGTTCCGCCATCAGTTCCTCGTCCATGTGCAACCGGCCGGCCGTGTCAAGGATCAGGGTGTCGCAGCCCTGCTCTCTTGCAGCCAATTGCGCATCCTGGCAGATCTTCAAGGGTTTCATATCAGTTGTGGACGGAAATACCGGGATATCCAGTTGTTTTCCGATGGTCTTCAACTGATCAATGGCCGCGGGTCTGTATACATCCACCGGAACCAGAAGGGGTTTTCTCCCCTGTTTTCTTAGATACAACCCCAGTTTCCCTGCGGTTGTGGTCTTACCGGAGCCCTGCAGGCCCACCAGCATAATGGATCCCAAACTCTTACCCTCCAGGTTCAATTCCTGGTGGGTGGAGCCCATCATCTTGGTGAATTCATCATTTACAATTTTGATGACCTGCTGCCCGGGGGTCAGGCTTTGCATTACCTCCTGACCCAGTGCCCGGGTCTTTATATCTGAAATGACGGTTTTTGCAACCTTATAATTGACATCCGCTTCGAGAAGTGCCATTCTCACCTGCTTCAGGCCGTC
>JAKSBM010000014.1 GCA_022361135.1 Desulfobacterales bacterium
TCGGCCGGCGGGAAGGCAGAGCCCACCACATCCAGGACCACGGTGATGGTATCCAGGGCCAGGTCCACGCCCAGCCGGGCCTTTTCCGCCGTGGTCTTGGCCTGGCTCAGCTCGTAGATATCCATGCCCACCATGAAAAGACCAATGGCAATGCCGATGAAGGGCAAGGCTCTACCCACGGCTTCCCCGATTCCCCGGAGTCCTGCGGCCCCTGCCTTGAGTCCTTCCGAGACTTCTTCGGCCGTGGTACCCAGAACCTTGGCAATTCCCTTGACCGCCAATTCCGTGGCCTCCTGGGCCACCCGGCGGGCACCGGCGGCCACGGCCTTACCCAGCTCGGTGTTTAAAATCTGTTTAAATCCACCATAGGCGGAATGGGCGGCAAAATAGGAAGCGGTTGCCGATCCGGCAATGGTTTTCCAATCCTTGTGTTCTTCAAGGGCCCCAATGGATTGGAGCAGGCCCACGGCGGTCATGGCCAGGCCACCTGCAAAGGTGACATGGCCCACCACTTCATGGACGGCACTGGGATGCTCCCCGGCCGCGTCCATACGGGCCTTGGCCGCCTCGGCTTCCTGCTGCTTGGCTTCCAGAAGCTTGGGGGTTTCCAAAAGGTCCGAGGTGTCCACTTCCAGGGCCACTTGCTTGGAGGGATCGTCCGGGGTTTCCCGGGGAACCACCTTGAACTTCACCACCCCGTCTTCCAGGGTGACGGAATCGGGTACTATGACCACATCCAGGCCGGTTTCCTCCCGATAGGCATCCACCCGGTCCAGCACGGCCTTTTCCACGCGGATCTGATCCCGTTCCATGGCCTGGCGCATTTTCAAGGATTCAACCGAGGCGTCAATGACGGCCTTGAGCTGGTCGTCCCCCACCCGGGCGCCCACCTTTTCCGGCAGGCGGCGACGGATTTCGGAAATCTTGTCTTCACCGGAGAGGCGTTCAAATTCAGCGGTCCTGCGGAGCTGTCCCGGATCGGTGAGACCGGGAATGCCTTCTTTGTATTTGATAAAATTTTCTTCCGAATTCCGGAGTCCGGGTTCCACATCCAGGACATCCAGCTGGGGAGCCAGGACAAAGGTGTCCCCGGCCCGTATGAGGCGACCGGTGTATTCTTCCCCAAAGAGTTCGCCCACCTGTTCCAGTTCATCGCTGGTCAGGGCACCCAGGGAATTGGGATCAACCGCTTCCCCTTTACCGTTGACCTGGACCCCGTCCTTGAAAAGGATGGGATCGTCGGGCAGGGAAAGGGCGCCGTCGGTGCCTGCGGTGACCCGCTGGAAATTGCCCTCACCGGCCGGGGCCTTGCGGTACTTATATTCCACAGTGCCGTCCTCCCCGACCTCGGGGGTGACGATGATCTTGTAATCCCGGTCTCCGTGGGTCCAGACGGCCTTGCCGTTACGGGCATACCGTGCCGTCCATTTTCGGCCCTGTTCATCCACCAGCATATAGCCCCGGCGCAGGGAGAAGGAGCCCACGTCGGCACCGGTTTCATGGACGGCCTGGGCAAACTCCCGGCCAAATCCCTGGTCCACGATGCCCGTGTCTCCGTATTCCTCGCCCAAAAGATTACAGGCCACCA
>JAKSBM010000341.1 GCA_022361135.1 Desulfobacterales bacterium
CGAAGGATTATCCTTAACCCTATTGAGAAAATCCATCCAGGCGTCCGTGGGGTGAACATGGCCGGGGATACTGGTGCGGGTGATGATATTTTCCGGCGTATCGGCACAGGGCTGGATCAGCTCAGCCCCGGTTTCAAAGGCGGGATTGGTGTGGCACATGTACATGAGATCCATGTCCACGGCCCCCTGGTTTTCCACATCCATGACCACGTCCAGCAAAGCAGACCCGGCATGGAGGGTCACCGACGGGGTGGCCATGTAATGGTCGCCAAAGCCCATGACATATTCATATTCCCCTTCCAGCCGGACAAAGCGTCCCCGCTCATCCTCCCCAACCACCAGGCAAGCGCTGTCCATGGGAGCACAGGGCATTTCCCCGTGGAGGGCATGGTCGTCCTCGGGCCCGGGGCAGCCGTTGCGCAGCAGGCCGGAATGGTAGAGGTAGCAGCCGTAGGTCTCCACGATCTGGGAGGCGGGCCGGGGCGCCTTGAACATATTGTCCATGGTCAGGTCCTTCCCGTCAAAGACTGCATCCCAGACCATCTGCCCCATGTAGGGCAAAAGGGTGATGTGGCCCCGGTCATTGCCCAGGGTCAGCCCCTGGATCCCCGTGGGATAGACAAAGGTTTCAGCATACAGGGAACCGGCCTCAAAAATCCGCTGCCGGGTCTCCGTGAAAAAGGATTTCCGTAAGAATATTCTAGCGTCCATATTTATTTTCCTCTTTACGTGAATTTATCGTGTTCCGTAAAAACGCTTGCCAGGGGCTTATTCAGGAATCTTCCAGGGCCCCAAAAAACACGTTGCAACCAGCCCAAAACAAGCCTACTGAATGCCCGACTCCCATCCATGTCATCAATAGCTTATGGCGACAACAAATTGTCCATGACATTTTAGGTTTCGGAAGCCCTCTCCACTCGGACCTTGGCTATAAAAAACATCCCCAGCGCTGGGGAAAATTCGATTTTTGGATGCATTTCAAGGCGTCGGGAAAATTTTAAACCAAAGGCGTACTCGAAGTACGTCGAGGATTTAAAATTTTTACGCAACGCGGAAAGGCGCCAAAGGGCCTATTTTCTTTTCGAAGCCCTTTTGTTGTTATAATAATTCACCACCATGATGATTAGTAGGAAGGCCCCCCATATAAAATCCACCAAAAAGTTGGAAAACCGCATGAACTGGAAGCCCGAAGACAAAAACATCAAGGCGATCACGGCAATGGTCACCCCCAGCACCGTGCCAAAGCCACCGGCCGGGTTGGTCCCGCCAAGGACGGCCACCAGAACCGCCTGGAGAACATAGGAAGACCCATAATCGGACTTGGCCGCATTGGTCCGGCCGGACATGATGATGCCGGTGATGGCGGCCAGAACCCCGGTGAGGACATAGGAATAAAAAATCACCTGACCCTTTTTAATGCCGGAGAAGACCGCGGCCTTGGGGTTGGCCCCGATAAGCATGAGGCGGACGCCGAAGGGGGTCCTTGAAAGGAGAAAGCTCACCGAGCAGGCAATGACCACAAAGAGGACAAAGGGGATGGCCAGGCCGCAGAGCTTTTCATTGCCGATGGCGGACCAGAGTTCGGGGAATCCCACAATGGCCGGGCCCCCGGTGAGGACCAGGGAGATCCCGGTGAAAAGC
>JAKSBM010001004.1 GCA_022361135.1 Desulfobacterales bacterium
TGTACAATTCGTACTTGGAGCCTTCGGGCATGAGCTGGAGGGCTTCGGTCCAGCCTTTGATGACGCCGTTCAGGGGAAAGGTGGTGGTTTGGCCGCGGCGGTATGAACTGTCGAAGATATTGCCGTCCAGGGTTTTGCCTTCGTAGTGGGTTTCAACGGTGTCTGTGGCGGCGGGTTTTTTCCCTTCCCCCTGGGTGATGACCTTGTACTGGAGTCCGCTTTCCGTGGTGACCACACCTTCTTTTTTGCCGTTTTCCTTTAAAAAGGCTTCCCCGGCTTCAATGTTCTTTTTACCGGCTTCCATTTTTTCGGCTTCCTGCTTGTCCTGGATGGCCCGCTGGAAATTCTGCATGATGTGCTGCATTTCACTGACCCGCATGTTGGGCTCTTCCCCGTTGAATGCGGCCAGGAATGATTCGGTGAAAATCTTGGGGTCGATTTCAAATCCCTTTCTTCTGAAATCTCCACCCACACTCTGTCCAAGAATATAACTGACTTTGTCCAAATCTACTTTCATTTGTGAATCCTTAATTTCTTAATGCATAATAAATTCGGGCAGTATACATAAAACCGGGGTTCAGGGCAAATGCGGAACCATTGATTCAGGCAGGGCCGGGGGCATCGGGGGCGGAATATCCGGCGCTAAGGCCCCGGTAAAATTCGGCAGGATTGGTACCAAAGTGTTTTTTAAATTCCCGGCTGAACTGGCTGGCGCTTTCATAGCCGACTTTCTGGGCGGTCTCCCCCACACGCATGCCTTCTCCCAAAAGGCTCCGGGCGTGGTTGAGTCGGATTTTTTTGGTGTATTGCAGGGGCGTTGATGCGGTGACTTCTTTGAAGACCCTATGGAAAACCGAGGGGCTCATGTTCACCAAAGCGGCCAGGCGGTCCACGGCAATGGTTTGGGTAAAATCGGAATGGATGCGTCGCAGGGCTTTGTCAATGCGGGCAATGTTGGTGTTCTGGGCCGTGAGGGCAAAGAGGGTGGCTGCGGTTTCACCTTGCATGATGCGGAAGAGGAGTTCCTTGACCAGGCCCCGCCCAAGGATGGATGCCTCCAGGGGGGATTGAAGGCAGGTGAGCAGCCGGGTCAGGGTGTCCTTGATGGCCGGTGTGGACCTGCCAAGGAAGAGCCCCTTTTGGGAGGAGTCTTCTCCCTGGCCGGTGGGGTTGCCGTGCTGGTGGACCTGGGCGGAAATTTCACTGAGCAGGGCAAAGTCAAAATCCAGGGTGAGCAGCAGCAGGGGCTCTCCTGGTTTGGGCGTGGTCCGGCATTCCGCCGGCAGGGTCACGGAAAGGACCAGATAATTATCCGGATTGTATTCAAAACTTTGGCCGTGGAGGAGGACCTCCTTTGACCCCTGGCCCACAAAAAGGGCTCCCTGTTTATAGGACATGGGTTCCAGGGGTTGATCCGTGCTTCTTTTGTATATGTGTACTTCGGATATATGGGTGGGATTTACCCCTTCGCAATGGGCCAGTCGGTCCATGAGGGCGGCGATTTTCGTCATGTTTTTCTCCCCGGGCTGATTAGCCGGACTCATCAAATTTAAATAAAGCGATGGTAATATAAATATGGATGTGTGTGAACATTATTATTGAAATGCGCAGGATTAGGCAAAAGATTGACGGTTTTGTATATTCACA
>JAKSBM010000436.1 GCA_022361135.1 Desulfobacterales bacterium
GACCCCGAAGGTGCAGCCCGGGTCATGGAACTGATCCAAAACCGCCATGCCCAAGGCACCAGCATCCTTTTTATTTCCCATGACCTGAACCTGGTCCTGGCCCATGCCCAGCGGCTGGCCCTCATGGATCGGGGAAAAATCATCCTGGACAGCCCCGTGGACGAACTTCACAGCCATGGAGACCTTCTGGTCCGGACCGGCATTTCAGCCCCACAGGGGAAGACGGCATGAAATCCATCCTGGAAACCCTGGACATCCGGGCCAAACTTCTGGCCTTTGCAGCCTTCATGGTCTGGAGCCTGGCCTTTAACCACCCCATGATCCAACTGGGGCTATTTGGAATCATTCTGCTCCTCTGCCTGGGCTCGGGACTGGCCCCCGGCGCCATGGCCAAGCGTTTGGCTCCCCTGGCCCCCCTGCTCATCCTCATCCTGGCCTTCACCGGATTTACCCCGGCGGAGCGATTCATCCATGGAGAAAACCAGGCGGTTCTTTACACCCTGTTCAACCTGGACATCACCCGGGGCGGACTCATGCTGGGGGCCACCTTTGTCCTGCGTTTGATGAACATGGTGGCCGCCTCCCTGCTCTTCCTCACCCTCACCCCCCTGGATGACTTCATCAACCTCTTTGTGAAACTTCGCCTCTCCCGGACCCTCTCCTTCATCATTACCACGGCCATCCGATTTGTGCCGGAGCTGGACCGGAAACGTCACCTCATCCTCACGGCCCAACGGGCCCGGGGCATGGATCCCAATGGAGGAAATCCCCTCCAAAAATTAAAAAGCCGACTGGCGGTCATGGTCCCCCTCATGGTCAATGCCATCCTCCTGGCGGACCAGCTGTCCCTCTCCCTCATGAACCGGGGATTTGGCTATGAAAACCAATGGACCCCCCTTTCCCGCCTCCGGGCCCGGCCCCGGGATTTCTTCCTTTCCACCCTGGCCATACTTGGAATTTTTCTAGGCATTTTCCTGGGATTTAACCGCACCACAGGCATGATCTGATTAAAAATATTATCACGCCCTTATCGGCGTAATCCCTTCACTGCCAAGCCTTTTTGTTCCACGACCCCTCCCCTGCACTCCTTTTTATGGGGTTTTTCGTTTTAAGTTGACTTTTCGGATTTTCCTATATTATGATCCCCCGGTAACTTTGTTTAATTTAAAAATGGGATATTTGTTTCGCGCAAGGGGTTCATTGTGCGCATCTGCCCAAAAACAAAGTCGCCACCATTTCGAAAATGATAGACGGAGGTTGAGCAGAAAAACGGATTTTCAAAACAGAAATTTAAGGGTTTCCTTGAATGATAGACATTAATCTTAATTTGGAGGACTTGATCTATGAAGCGTAACAAACTTTTCATCAACACCATCATCGTTGCTGTCCTGGCCCTGGCATTTGTTATTACCCCGGCCCACGCAGCCAAACGCCGCTATGTTTCCATCGCTGCAGGCTGGGTTACCGGTGCCTATTTCCCCATGGCCGGTGCCATTTCCAGAATCGCCTGGAAACATCTGAAAGATGACGGTATCAAGGTTACTGCCGAATCTTCCGGCGCTTCCGTTGCCAATGCCAAGCTCATCGGCGCCGGCGACACCGATTTTGCCATCCTCCAGAACGACATTGCCTTCTACGCCGCCAAGGGCAAAGACGGCATGTTCAAGAAACCCATGAAAAACCTGTTGGGCGTGGCCACCCTCTTCCCGGAACACTGCCAGGTCATTGCCAGAAAAGACTCCAACGTGAAATCCATCGCCGACCTCAAGGGTAAAAAAGTCGCCATCGGCCCCGTGGGTTCCGGTACCATTGAAAACGCCGCCCAGATCCTGGAAGCCTGGGGTCTCTCCTTTGACGACCTTGCCAAGGCGGAACAGCTCACCGCTTCCCAGGCTGCCGATTACCTGAAAGACGGTCGTCTGGACGCCGCCTTCTACACCGTTGCCGTGGGTGCCGCTGTTATTACCGACGCCTCCCTCATGGTTCCCATGGATGTGGTTCCCGTCGAAGGTCCCAACGTGGATAAACTCATTGCCAAATACCCCTTCTACGCCAAACAGACCGTTCCCGGCGGCACTTACAAAAACAATGATGCCGACGTTCCCACGGTTTCCGTAATGGCCATGCTGGCCGCCTCCAGCGACCTGGAAGCAGACATTGTCTACTCCATCCTTAAAGCCGTTTACTCCGATCTGCCCCAGCTCAAAAAAGCCCATGCCAAATTCAAGAACATTGAAAAGGAAAAAGGCCTGGTGGGCATGAGCGTCCCCCTGCATCCGGGTGCAGAAAAATACTTCAAGGAAGCCGGCATCATCAAGTAAGTTGAGTTTCCTTTTGGTATAATGTGTAAACTTTAAAATGATACCGGGTGC
>JAKSBM010000280.1 GCA_022361135.1 Desulfobacterales bacterium
AAATTGTCCAATGGAAATTAAGGCAGCTAACCATCCTGGGCTGATCATGGGGCCCATGTGCCCCGAATTTTTCTCGGTCACATCGGGAAAGGGGCTTTGGAAAAGGGATTGGGGGATTGGGGAGGTGTGTTTCTCCATGGGGCACAATGGCCCTATGGTGGTTTTGCTTGGTCGAATGAGTTGTTAAAACAGTGGGTTGTGGTGGGGTTGGGTTGTGGCATTCCCCCTGGATCCCACGGGGTCCAGGGGAAAAAATGCCCCAAAAACAAGGGTGGGGATCAGCGTTTCAGTTTCCGGGAAAGGGTGGACTGGCTGATGCCCAGGGCCGTGGCTGCCTTGCGCTGGCTCCCGTACTGGGCCACGGCCTGGCGGAGGAGTTCCTTTTCAAAGTGGTTGACCTCGGTCTGGTAGTCCGGTGGGCTGGGTTTGGGCATGGGCAGGACCACGGGGTCGTTCAGGGGAACGGCTCCACCTTCGGCTTC
Source organism: Desulfobacterales bacterium (assembly GCA_022361135.1). The sequence goes on from JAKSBM010000280.1 coordinate 483, forward strand.
GGCCAGGACCCGGGGGAGGGCCTGGGCCCTGGCTTGCTCCATGGGGGCTGCCGGTGGAAAACCGGCCCGTGACGGACCGGAGCGGGTGGGCAGGGGGGGAAGGTGGGCCAGTTCAATCTTATCCTGGGGGGTCATGGTGACCAGGCGTTTGATGAGGTTTTCCAGTTCCCGGACATTGCCCGGAAAATGGTATTGGGAAAGCATCTGGCACACGGGTTTGGTGAGGACTTTCTGGGTGCTGAACTCCTGGTTGAACCGGTCGATGAAGGACTGGGCCAGGGGGACAATGTCTTCGGAGCGGCGGCCCAGGCGGGGGATGCGCATGGGGACCACGTTGAGGCGGAAGAAGAGATCCCGCCGGAACCGGCCTTCGTCCACCATGCGTTCCAGGTCCTGGTTGGTGGCGGCAATGATCCGCGTATTAATGCGGATGGGGGTGGTCCCCCCCACCCGGCGCAATTCCATGGTTTCCAGGAATTTGAGCAGCTTCACCTGCATGGACAAGGGGATTTCCCCGATTTCATCCAAAAAGAGGGTACCCTGGTCTGCAGTTTCAAAGAGCCCCTTTTTCCCCGAGGCCGATGCCCCGGTGAAGGCCCCGCCCTCGTGGCCAAAGAGCTCCGATTCCACCAGGGAGGGGGTGAGGGCCGCACAGTTTACATCCACAAAGGGGTAGTTCCGCCGGGGAGAAAGCTGGTGGACCAGCCGGGCGATCATGGATTTGCCCACACCGGATTCCCCGGTGATGATCATGGGGATATCAAATTTGGAGGCCTGGATGGCGGTTTGGACCACCTGGACCATGAGGG
>JAKSBM010000512.1 GCA_022361135.1 Desulfobacterales bacterium
AAAAAATTGTATCACCCTTTCCTCAATTTATTTCTGCCCCGGGACTTTATTTTGGCGGCCCAGGCTTCGGATGCCTTTTTCATCAATACCCTGAAAATTTTGTCCCCTGGCGTTCTTTTTTGTTTTTGGATCTGGTGGGGGGCCGTTGTACTGCTTCCCGGCCGTTCTGGAAAGGTGGGTAAAGGCGTTCAAATTATCCTGTTGGGAATTGGGATTTGCCTCATTGTTTTTCCAAGGATTTTAACCTATGGGGAGGCCTTTGAACGGGATCTCATGGCCTATGGCGTCATCGCCGATGGGCTGAACCAGGGGCGGGCCCTGTATTCGGATATGTGGGATCACAAACCGCCGGCCATCCATTGGACCTATGCCCTGTTCATGGGGATTTTCGGATACAACAGCATGGCGCTATTTGCCATGGGACTTTTTGCAGCCATTCTCTCCTTTGTGGGAATTTATTACCTGGGATGGATGATTCGGGGGCCGGCTGCCGGTTTGATTGCCGCACTTCTCTGGGCTCTATTCGGCGGTGATCTTTATCTCCAAGCCAACCAGCCCAATGTGGAGGTCTTCATCAATGTGGCGCTCATTATTGCCTTTGCCTTGACAGTCCACGCCCAGAAAAATCAGGGCAGTGTTGTTTCCATTCTTGTGGGGCTATTTTTTTTTCTGGCCAGTTTGTACAAAACCGTGGCTGCGGCCGTGGCCATTGCCATTGTCGGGGTTCAAATTTGTTTGCCCTTGATGTATTGGGGCAGGTCCTCCTACTTAGAAAGGGGATTTCTTTCCTCGGTTTCCCATGGTGGCAAAGCCTTTTTGGCTGCGATGGCCGGGTGGATGGGCATCGGCTTTTACTTTTGGTGGATCAAGGATTTTAAAGCATTCTATGCTTCTGTTTTTTCCTTTAACCAGATCTATGCCGGAAGTATTTTGGAGAACCTGTTCAAAGGATTTACCTTCACTGTCCATCCCCCTTTGGTTTATTCCTATATTATCCTTTTCGGGATCACCCTTTGTGGGGTCGTGCTCCTTTTATTTACCCCAAGTGCAAGAAATTCGGATTACAATTGGGATAAAGGAAATTGTTTCCTTCTATTGGGATACATGGTCGGGGTATGGGTGGCCATGGCTCTGCCGGGTAAGTATTTTCCACATTATTATCAATTGCTTTTGCCACCTTTGGTCATCGGCTTTGCCATTTTATTGGTTTACATGTGGGAAGAACGGCGTCACATGGCCATGGCCTTGCTTTCCCTGCTTCTTGTTTTACCCCTGAGTTCCCGGGTTTATGAATCCTTTCTGCCTTTAATGGATGTGCCGGTTTATAAATACGGCCAATGGCATGGGG
>JAKSBM010000241.1 GCA_022361135.1 Desulfobacterales bacterium
GATGATTTCCTTATTTTTTCCATTTGACTGGGTTGCCATGGTTACCATTATGAATTTGACTCATTTTAATATTTTTAATGAGCAACATAATAGAACCAAATTTCCAGCGCCGTCAATAAGAAAAAAAACATTGTTCACAACAGGAAATACAGATTTTGACATCGGAGAAGGTCGAACCTGGCCAGGCGAAACGGCCAAATGTAAAAAGGGCGGGCAGGGCCGCCCCGGTGTCAAACAAAAGGATCGGGGGGAATCATGGCCAATAAACGGTGGAAAGAGCTGGTGTCAAAAATGTCCTTAACCCCCCAGGGGGAATCGTCCCGGTTCCACCGTCACCACGCGCTTGCTCATTAATCGTTCCACACCCATGATTCCCACCCACTATTTTTTTCCATGGAATATTCATCCCCTCCATTTTGTTCCCGCCGGGACCGGCCCAATGGGCAAATACCATGGCCCATTAAAACAGATCATTGTCCAAAATCAGGGATGAAAGGGAAATCATTCCCACGATCTCTCCCCTTTCATCCACGGGTGCCCTTCTGATGCCGGCACGGTAAAGGAGGCGGGAGGCATAGCGGATATCCATGTCGGCGGGGACGGTGATGATGGGCTTGGTCATAATCTCGTAAACATGGACATCGTCCGGTGAACGGCCGGGTATGACAACCCCCTTCACAAGATCCTGGACAACAAGGATTCCCCAGGCATCGTGTTCATGCCTCTTTTCAACCAACAGCGAAAAGACACCTTCCTTCCGCATCATGGCGGCGGCATCCCGGGCCGTGGCCATGCCATTGATGGTTAGAATCTGCCTGGTCATGGCATCCTTTGCACAAATCACCTTACCTTGATTTCCAGTCATATCTTTCTCCATTTCAACTCAACGATTATATTAAAAATATTTTTCCCGGACCTCATCTTTGAACGCATCGATCTGGCTTTCCAGTCCGACCACCTGATCCACCGGTACAACAAAAGCAATACCGGTACCGGGCTCGTGGAATTTTCCAGCCTCCTTTATTGCATCTAAAACAGCCTGGACACTATGCTCTTCTATGACAAACATGGCAATGTCGGTCTGGGCTTCCAGGGAGAGGCCAAAAAACGTCTTTGCTTCATGGATACCGGTTCCCCGGCCTGGAATAATGGTAGCGCCTTTGGCACCGGCGCCCTTTGCCGCATCGACGATTTTATCGGTGATGTCGGCCTTGACCGAAGAGAGGATGAGTTTAAACCGCATTTTATTTCTCCGTATGTTTTATTTTTCGTTGCCCCAGCCATTGAACCAATTGGGCATATCCCATGACGGCGATAATGGGAAAAAGGCTGGCAAAGGCGATGAGCCCAAACCCGTCCAGGGCGGGATTCCGCCCCGGGACACTGGCTGACAACCCCAGCCCCAGGGCCGCAACCAGGGGGACGGTTACGGTGGATGTGGTAACCCCACCGGAATCATAGGCAAGGGCAATGATATTTTTAGGGGCAAACAAGGTCTGAATGATCACTATCACATACCCGGAAAGGATGTATAGATAAAGTGGGGTACCCGTAACAATGCGAAAGGCACCAAGGCTGATGCCAAAGGCGACACCGGTGGCAACCGTAAGCCGCAATCCCCATTGTTTGATGGTTCCAGCCGAGACTTCATTGGCCTTCAAGGCCACTGCAATGAGGGAGGGTTCCGCAATGGTGGTGGCAAAGCCGACCATGGCGGCAAAAAGATAGACCCAGCCATAGGCCTTCCAATCCGGCTGAAAAACCCCATCCTGGGTCCCGTAAATAAATGCAGGATCCGAGAGTTGGGCGGCCATGATTTTTCCCAGGGGAAAAAGCGCCTTTTCAAGCCCGGTCAGGAAAAATGCCAATCCGGTCACCACAAGGATGCCCCCGGCGATCAAGCGCTTAATCTGTGGGATCGGCTGTTTTAAAATAAGGGTTTGAAAGCCGACAATGAGAACAATAATGGGCAGCACATCTTTACAGGTGGCAATCAATACGCCAGCGAACACATAAACGAATTCCACGGCACCGGCCCCCTTTCTATTTAAAAAGAATCAATCCATAGCCCATGACAAAAACCATGGGAAGCAAGGAGGCAAAGGCAATGAGCCCAAAGCCGTCCACCAGGGGACTCCTGCCCTTTATGGAAGACGCCAGCCCCACCCCAAGTGCGGCAACCAAGGGCACCGTGATGGTGGATGTGGTTACCCCACCGGCGTCATAGGCAATCCCAACAATCTCCTTGGGAGCGATCGTGGTCATGAGCATCACAAGGGTATAACCGCTGAGGATCAAATAGTGAACCGGCCAACCCATGAGGA
>JAKSBM010000333.1 GCA_022361135.1 Desulfobacterales bacterium
ATGGAATTTCTCGACGCCCTGGTCACCCATTATAAGGAAGATATTTACAAACCCTTTAAGGCCCTTGCCCCCAAATTCCAAAAAGTCATCCTCTTTGGGTCCAAAAAGGAAGAGATTCCCTTTTACCTGGAACGGGCCGGGAAAAAAATCACCTATAAAAAGGTATTTGAAGGGGTGATCCCCACCTTGAAACGACGGCTGGCGGAAACCGATTCCCAGGCCGTCCGGGACGACATCCGGCAATATCTGAACTATAAACCCTGCCCCAAATGCAAGGGCAGCCGGCTCAACCCGGCCTCCTCCGCCGTCCAAATCGGAGAAAAGCATATCTGGGAACTCACCGCCCTTTCCATCGAACATGCCCTGGGCTTTTTCACGAGCCTGACCCTCGCCGGCCAGGAAGCCTCCATTGGCGAGCCCATTATAAAGGAAGTGGAACAGCGGTTGGGCTTTTTGCAAAATGTGGGACTGGGCTACCTCACCCTGGCCCGGCCCGCCGCCACCCTTTCCGGTGGAGAAAGCCAGCGCATCCGATTGGCCACCCAGATCGGCTCCAAGCTCACCGGTGTCCTCTACGTATTGGATGAGCCCAGCATAGGCCTGCACCAACGGGACAATACCCGGCTTTTAAAAACCCTCATGGAGCTGAGGGAACTGGGCAACACCGTCCTGGTGGTGGAACACGACGAAGACACCATCCGGGCCGCCGACCACATCATCGACATCGGCCCCGGGGCCGGGGTTAACGGGGGCAAACTCATCTTTTCCGGCAGCCCGGAAGAATTATTGAAAAGTGAAGACAGCCTCACCGGGCAATACCTGTCCGGCCGGCAACGGATCCATGTCCCGGAAAAACGCCGGCCCGGCAATGGTAAAAAAATCACGGTCAAGGGAGCCTCGGCCAACAACCTTCGCCGGGTGAATGCCGACTTCCCCCTGGGCTGTTTCACCTGCGTCACCGGGGTCTCGGGGTCGGGGAAATCCACCCTGGTCTTGTCCACCCTCTACCGGGCCATTGCCAACCAGATCAACCAGAACCGCAAACCCGTGGGCAAACACAAGGAAATCCAGGGGCTGGAACAGCTGGACAAGATCATCCACATCGACCAGTCCCCCATCGGCAAAACCCCCCGCTCCAACCCCCTGACCTATACCCAGGTCTTTACCCCCATCCGGGATCTTTTTGCCAAAACCCCGGAGGCCAAGGCCAAGGGATATAAGCCGGGACGATTTTCCTTTAATATGAAGGGGGGACGCTGCGAAGCCTGCAGCGGGGACGGCATTGTTAAGATTG
>JAKSBM010000860.1 GCA_022361135.1 Desulfobacterales bacterium
TCAGCATCCGGGACAATGGCACCGGCCTGTCCCGGGCCTATGCCCGGGAGGTCTTTTCCCTTTTTTATTCCAACAAGGGGCGCACGGGGACCGGGCTGGGATTGTTCATCGCCCACCGCAGTGTAAAACAGCACAATGGGGAAATTCGCATCAACTCCACCCCGGGGGAATTCACGGAATTCATCATCACCCTGCCTACGGAATCCATAAATTCTTCCTGAAATTAAAGTCCCTTGTTGGGATTTCCGCCTATCCTGGATTTGACAAGATCAATTCCCGTGTTATGATTTTAGAATTGAAAATTCAGGGGGACGTTCGTTTTGTTCAATGGGGAGGCCGTTTATGGAGATCAAGCAGTTTAAATATAGTCACGATAATTTTGGGTACCTTGTTTATTCCGGAGACCGTGGGGTCGCCATTGACATGGGGGCACCGGAGCAACTCACGGCATTTACCGCCGCCCACGGGATCACGGTGACCATGGTGACCAACACCCACAATCACCACGACCATACCCCGGGCAACGGGGAAACCCTGGAGAAAACAGGGGCTGAGTTTGTTGACTGCCGCAGCTTTAACCAGGGTCAGATCCTTGACATCAATGGGGAAAAACTGGAGGTCATTCTGACCCCGGGCCATACCGAGGATTCGGTCTGTTTTGCGGCCCAGGGATTTATGGTCACCGGGGACACCCTGTTCAACGGCACCGTGGGCAATTGTTTTTCAGGGGATCTGGATGCCTTTTACCATTCCCTGAAACGGCTCATGGCCTATCCGCCGGAAACCTTGGTTTATTCCGGCCATGACTACGTCAAGGAATCCTTGAACTGGGCGGCCGGCATCGACGGCCATACCCCGGAGATCCGTGCCTATATGGACAAATACGATCCCGACCATGTGGTCTCCACCCTGGCCCAGGAGATGGAGGTGAATCCCTATCTCCAATTTGATTCTCCCAAAATGACAGCCCGTCTGGAAAAGGAAAATGCTATTACGGCAACCTCCCTGGACCGGTTCAAGGCCATCATGGAGATTTTCTAGGGCATTATGGTTTCCTGCGATATTCCCGGATCGGATCTGGGGCCGGGCAAGGCCCTGGGCCGCCATTTGATTATTGAATTCCATGGCTGTGATCCAGACGCCTTCCTCCATGTGGAAAAGGTGGAAGACACCATGGTGAAGGCTGCCGGGAAATCCGGTGCCACCGTTGTGACCGCCTCCTTCCACCATTTTGAACCCCAGGGAATTTCAGGGGTTGTGGTGATTTCCGAATCCCATTTTACCCTCCATGCCTGGCCCGAGCATGATTTTGCCGCCGTGGATATTTTCACCTGTGCCAATCAGGTGGACTTCCAGGTGGCTGTGGATGCACTGGCCCTGGCATTCGGGGCTGGAAAAATTACCATTCTGGCCGACATGGACCGGGGGGGATTTCCCCTGGGCCAACCCCGGGGCAATGGAAGGGATAACCGGATTCCTCCCCCCCAGCCCGGGATCACCCGTACCCGTTCGGGGCAGGGCATACAATCCGTCCGGCTGGATTTCAAGGATTGTGATCCGAATCGGCTGGAACACCCCGGTCTGCTGGAAGACTTTGGCGCCATGATGGAAGATCTGCCCGGCCTGTATCTGGGCAATCCGGTTATTTTCCAGGGGGAAAATCAGCTCGGCCTGGACCTTTCCGGACCCGGGGCCACCATGAAGGTGACCCTGGTACCGTCCCGGGGACTGGTCCTCATGGACGTGAATCTGGATCGGGAATTGGATTTACGGGAATTGGCAGAATCCTGCCTCCTCTTTTTCAGGGGCAGGGATTATAAATTGGAAGTTAAAGACAGGGGGTAGTTTTACCCTGGCCTGAATATTTTACGGCAATTTGCCCGGGCTTGATCCTGTAGGGATGAACGGCAAATGATCCCCGGTAAATTGGCGTTGTGATATGGAATGGGAGTTTTAAACCGTCCCCCCGGTAGGAATAGGCTTTATCCTCGGGATGGGTTGGATTGGCTCAACCGCCATTTTTCTTTGAAAATATTTGTGTCAGGATGATTTCCCCGGGAAAAATATCGTGGATATTCAGATTAAATGCGTTGAAACCGTGGACCGCGGCGAAATGAAGGCGCTCTATGAAGACGCGGGCTGGTGGGACCAGCCCCAGGGTGCGGATACGGCCTACCTGGACCAGGTGGTCACCGGATCCGCCCTCTTTGCAGCGGCCTTCCACGGCGGAAAAATGATTGGAATGGGCCGGGCCCTTTCCGATTCGGTTTCCGATGCTTATATTCAAGACATTGTTGTTTTAAAGACCTATCGCGGACAGGGGATAGGCCGGAAAATAATTGAAACACTCATATCCGGTTTAAAGGAAAAGGGTGTGGACTGGATTGGCCTCATGGCCGTTCCCGGTACCCGGCATTTTTACGAAGAATTGGGATTCCGCGAATTAAAGGGCTACATTCCCTTTAAACTCGAGGACAGCTCTAATAATTCCCTTTGACATGACCTGGGCGTTGCATAGGATTTTTCTGCACGGCCCACGCCACGCCATTAATTATTAGAAGCACCCTAAAGGATTAGATTACATGCGCAATCGATGCGAACAGATAAATTGTGAGTCCAGTCGGACTTTAACCTTTCCCACGGCCGGTCAATTTGACGTGGCCGACCGTGAAATGGTCCAGATTTACCTGGATAAATACAGGCCCTGGTCCTGTGAATATAATTTTGCCAACCTTTTTTGCTGGCAGAACATCTACCATTATACCTGGCGCCTCTTTAAGGGACGCCTCCTGGTCTACGACGGACTGAGCCAATGTGCCTTCATGCCCCTGGGGGAGCCCTTGACCGTGGACGAATTGGTGGAGGCATCCAAATTTTTGCTCCAGAGTGGACTGGAGCCCCATTTTGGTGTGGCCGACCAAGCCTTTGTGGAAGCCAATCCCCAATTGGAGCGCCATTACACCATTGAGTCCCACCGGGACCATGCCGAGTACATCTATGATGTGGAAAAACTCTATACCCTCACCGGCACCAAGCTCCACAAAAAGCGGAATCTCATTTCCCAGTTCAAGCGCAGGTATCCCGGATTTCACACCAAGGCCATGGACGGCAGAAAGTTGGGCCCGGCCCGGAAACTGGCCGCAGAACTCTTGGCCCGGCGCAAACCCGTGACCAAGGAGCTCACCGAGGAGTTCAGCGCCCTGGAACGGGCCCTGGATCATTTTTGCGCCCTGGGTCTGGATGGGGTGGAGCTCTGGGTGGAGGATGAATTGGTGGCCTTTGCCATTTTCTCCCCTCTGGGTAAGGATGTCTACGATGTCCAATTTGAAAAAATAGA
>JAKSBM010000846.1 GCA_022361135.1 Desulfobacterales bacterium
AGCCAGAGGATCCGGTCCACGTCGTAACCATGTTCTATACCCATTTCATCGATTTGTACAAGGGTATCTTCCAGGCACACCAGCCCCACATAGCGTTCGTCGTCATAGTAATAATCCCCGGTTCCCTTGATGGGGCAATCGTCTATGAAATTGGCTGGCTGTCCGCCCAATCCACCCAGGGTGGCTTCGAAGTGACAGATGCCCGCCTGGAGGGCCGCCAGCACAGAGGCCGATGCCACACGCTTGGTTTCATGGAAATGGGCAATGTGCAGGGAGGTATCCGGGATTTCGTCCAGGATCATGGAGAAGTAGCGGTAAACGTCGGCGGCGGAGGCCGATCCGTCGTGGTCGGCATGTTCAATGTCCGAGGCCCCGATGTCCAGCCAATGCTTGGTGAATGCCACGGCATCCTTCATGTCCGTTGCCCCGCCGATGGGGGATCCCCAAATGGTGGAAACCGTGCCGCACATCTTGATGCCCACTTCGGAACATTTTTTAATGCAGCGTTCGGCTTCCCGCCAATAGTTGGGCAGGGTGGTGCCGGAGTTGGCAAAATGGTGCTGTTCTTCCGTGGAGACCATCATGAGGATCCGGTCCGGGCCCACGCCCCGTTTTTTCAGTTCAATGGCCCGGTCCACCGAGGCTTCACGGATGGTGATGGCCGTGAGGACCACATCATTCATATCAATGCCCTTTTTGGCGGCCCGGGAGACGAAATTGTCCGATCTCAGGTGGGCCAACAATTCTTCGGCATCGGAAAACTGGGGCATGTTCCGGGGATTGCCCAAATTGGTGACTTCGATGTTCCGGCAGCCGGCAAAGATGAGTTCTTCCAGGTAGGTGATCTTGGCCCGGGTGGAGATGAATCTTTCCAGGTGCTGGAAGCCGTCTCTTACGGTGATGTCGCCGATGGTGACTTTTTTGGGCATTCTGGGGAAAATTTTCCAATAATCATATTCTGTCATGGTCGTCTCCTAAAGCTAGGGTCTAAAGTTGGCGGCCGGCCCGGGAAGACCACCTTCCCGGGCCCGGCAGATATGCTTGTTTCCTTGATACCGAATTGCAGATTCCCTGTGGGGGAATCGGTGGGGCGTTCTTGGTTCTATATCAGAACCGGAAGTTGCCGAACCGGGGTTCATCAATGGGCTTGATGAGGCTGACTTCAAAGGCCATGGCCAGCCAGTCCCGGATTTCGGAGAATTTCAGCACCCGGTCGTTGAGCAGGCGG
>JAKSBM010000906.1 GCA_022361135.1 Desulfobacterales bacterium
CGTGATGGGGCAGCCCCCACGTGCCGATGCAACCGCCAGGGTCAAATCCGATTCCTGGACCGTGGGATAGGCCACCACCAGATCCTTAAACCCCCGCTGGGCCAGAAAAGCAGCCTCTTCCACGGCATAGGCCAGAATCCCCTTGAAGACAGGCCCGCCCCGGTCAAAGACCCGTTGGATCAAATCGGGGCAACGGATGGATTTGGAGGCCACCCGGATGGTTTTCCCGGTTTCAGCCTGGGTCCGGGCCACGTAGTCAATATTCCGATCAAAGGCATCCAGATCCACAAAGGCCAGGGGCAAGCGTTCCCCCTGGAAAAGATCCCTGTACCGGGGATAATCCCTATTCCAATCCATGGTCCCCTCCTTTTTCTGTGGATGGAGATGGGGTCGTTGGAAAATCAAACAACCACGCCTTCACCCGGTGGCACACCGCCCCAAGATCCACGGCCGAAGGGTCCACAAACCATTGCAATTCCATGCCCTCATGGAGGGCCACCACCATGGCCGCGGTGACCTCCCGCTCCTTGGGGGACAAATGATCCAGGGACGGAGACTGGGAAATCTGGTCCACGATGACCCCGCGGAATTGTTGAAAAAGATGGGCAAGGCTTTCCCGCACCGCCACATGGGTCCGGGCCTGGGCACAGCATTCCAGGAAAAATCCATTGGTCCGGGCATTGATCATGTCCGGGGAAAAAATATATTCCAACCCCATGGCCAACCGGGCCTGGGGATCCCGGATCATCTGAATCTGCTCCTGGAAAATGTCGATTAAATCCCGGGTATAGGTTTGAACCAGCTCCCGGATCATCTCATCCCGATTGGTGAAATAATGGTGAATGGCCGATGTCTGCCGCCCGGCCCGGGCCGCCACCTTTCGCATGGAGGCCCCGCTGAACCCATATTCCAGGACACATTGATAAAAGGCTTCCAGCAATTCTTCCCTGCGTTGCGCCACCAGACTGGGTCTGCCCACGGATCCCCCTGCATTGATATGAGTTAATAGGACGACTGTCCCATTTAAAAAACAAATCATTTCAGGCGCGTCAACGTTTTTCTCGAAAAATTAACAAAGTTCACATTTTTTCCATTCCAGCCCCCGTCCTTCCCACCACCGGACAGCGCCTCCCCACTCCCCCCTTCCAAGACCCCGCCCCCCCAGACAACCATTGACAGGTCATTGGTCCTGTGAAAGATATTCCCTGGAGAAGATAGGAGCCACAACCCAGAAACAGCAGGAATACCATGGAAATCACCACACTCATCGAAGATCGACCCGGCCGTCCCGGACTGGCCCATGAATTCGGCCTCTCCCTCCACATCCACACCCCGGAGATGAACCTCCTTTTGGACACGGGGCAGACCGGTGCCTTCCTGGACAATGCCACAGCCCTGGGCCTGGACCTGGAAAAACTGGACATGGCCCTGATCTCCCACGGACACTACGACCACGGCGGTGGCCTGGGCCCCTTCATGGACGCCTTTCCCAAGGTGCCGGTCTACCTCCACAAATGGGCCATGGGCCAATTCTACGGCAACATCGGCGCCCGGCTCTCCCCGGAAATGAACAAATGGATCCCCAACGCAATCAAATCCCTGCCCCCCTTCCGCAGGTACATTGGCCTGCCCCGGGAGGTCCTGGACCGGCAGGGACAGAACTTCCGCCTGGTGAACCGCCCCTGGCAGGTCCGGGAAAACCTCTTCCTGGTCACCTACATCCCCAAGACCCATCCCATCCCCCAGGGCAACCGCTACCTCCTGTTCAAGGAGGGGCAACGCTTGAAACCCGATGGATTTGTCCATGAAATCATGCTGGTGGTCCGGGAGGCCGACGGCCTCACCCTCTTCTCCGGTTGCTGTCACGGAGGAATCCTCAACATGGTGGACACCCTGAAAACCCGCTTCCCCAACGACCCCATCAAGGCCGTGGTGGGGGGCTTCCACCTCAACCACGAAAGCCCGGACACCGTGGCCCACATCGGTAAAACCCTGGCCGCCCACGACATTCCCCGGATCATCACCGGACATTGCACCGGTCAAACCGGACAGGAGATCCTGGCCGAACAGCTGGGGGATCGACTGGAAGCCTTGACCCCGGGATCGGTTCACACCTTCTAATCCGGGATATTCACAGGGACGCCCCCACCCAAGGCCAAGGGCACCGGGCCACCATGGGGAGAAACCGATTGTTGATTTGATTTTTAAGGAAGGGAAACACCGGCCGGGAACCGACCGCCCAAGGAATCAGGTCAATTGGTTGACCATCACCTTCACCGGGATACCATAGATTTTCAATACCCCCCAAATGGCCAGGCCGGCCACCAGACTGGTGAAGACCACGCCCAGGCCAAAACCGGCCCAGCCCTGGACCGGGACCAGGGTCAGGAAAACATGGCCGCCCAGGGCGGCCGCCCCGGCCACCC
>JAKSBM010000230.1 GCA_022361135.1 Desulfobacterales bacterium
CATTTAAGATTAAACTCTTCCCCGCAGGGGAGTATCTCACCGTGGTGGTCCAGGACAACGGGCCGGGCATGGACCATGCCACCCGGAAGCGGATATTCGAGCCCTTTTTCACCACCAAGGGTGTGGGGGAGGGGACCGGCCTGGGGTTGGCTGTTTCCTATTTCATCGTCACTGAGAACCACAAGGGGCAGATCCATGTGGTGTCTGAACCGGGCAAGGGGACCAGCTTTACCATCCAATTACCCATGGCAAGATAGAAAATCAAAAAACGGCCTGGGAGCTTTATGCTCCCAGCCGTTTTTTTGGGGGTGTGATCGACCCTGCACTTTATTTATAGTGATTCTCAAAATAAGGTTCCGATTGAGTGGGCCTTTGTCCATCTGATTGAAGGATTTTTCCCAACCCGGCGATGACGGGGGGAGGAAGATTCAACTGCCATCACCTGATCCTCCGGGTGTGAGTGGCAAATTCCACGGTCAACCATGTTGGAAGGAGCTTAAACCATCGTGAAGATAGTCCATGGTTTTGGAACATATTTTTGAGAACGGCTATCGCTTCCAGGATGGAAAAAAGTGGGCGGCAATGCCCACTTTCTCCATCCTGGACAGGGCGTCGTTTTTTTACAAATTGGAAATTTCCTGGGTGTTGATGACCTTGATATTCTGGGCGGTCAGCACTTCCAGTGCCTTTTCATGGTCGTCGAAGCGGAAGATCATATAGGCGTTTTGTCCCTGGGTATTGGCAAAGGCATACATGTATTCCACATTGACCTCGGCTTCGTTCATGGGGTCCAGAACCCGGTTCAACCCGCCGGGCTCATCATCCACGGCCACGGCCAGAACAATGGTTTTACCCATTTTAAAGCCTTCGGCCTTCAGGGCTTTTTCCGCCTTGTCATTGTCGTCCACAATCAGTCTGAGCACACCGTAATCCGTTGTGTCTGCAAGTGAGAGGGCACGAATGTTTACCCGGGCATTTCTGAGAATGGAGGTGACTTCGGCCAGCCGTCCAACCTTGTTTTCTATGAAAATGGAAATCTGTTCTGCAAACATGATGCGTCTCCTTGTGTTTATATATTTCTTTTGTCGACAACCCGGACGGCTTTGCCCTGGCTACGTTCAATGGTTTTGGGTTCCACCAGGCTCACCTTGGCCGAGACGCCGAGGTGCTCTTTGATGTCCTTTGAAATCTGGGCTTCCATACTCTGGAGTCCCTTGATGTCGTCGCTGAAGAGTTCTTCATCCATTTCCACCTTAACGGTGAGGGTGTCCAGATTCCCCATGCGATCCACCTCCAGCTGGTAATGGGGCTGGATGGTTTTGTTTTCCATGAGCACGCTTTCGATCTGGGAGGGGAATACGTTAACCCCCCGGATGATGAGCATGTCATCGGTCCGGCCCGAGGGCTTGTTCATGCGGATGTGGGTCCGGCCGCAGGTGCAGGGAACCGGATTCAAGGAGGTAATGTCCTTGGTCCGGTAACGGATGATGGGGAAGGCTTCCTTGGTAATGGAGGTGAAGACCAGCTCTCCGGGTTCTCCGTGGGGGACGGGTTCAAAGGTTTTAGGGTCCACGATTTCCACGATGAAATGATCTTCGAAAACGTGGAGTCCCTTTTGTTCTTCAACACATTCAATGGAAACACCCGGTCCGATGACTTCGGACAGGCCATAGATATCAACGGCTTTCAGGTCGAGTTTGGCTTCCAGTTCCTGGCGCATGTTTTCCGACCAGGGCTCGGCGCCGAAGATACCTGATTTAAAGGAAAGATCTTTAAAGTCCACGCCCATTTCGTGGGCCACCTCTGCCAGGTGGAGAATATAGGAAGGAGTCCCGCAGAGGATGGTGGGTTTGAAATCCTGCATGATGGGGATCTGGCGTTTGGTGTTGCCGCCGGATACCGGGATGACCGATGCACCCAGTTTTTCAGCACCATAGTGGGCGCCCAGGCCGCCGGTGAAAAGACCATAGCCGAATGCATTGTGGATGATATCCCCGTTGGTGGCACCGGCTGCACTCATGCTTCTGGCCATGAGTTCGGCCCAGGTGTCAATGTCCCGTTTGGTATATCCCACAACCGTGGGCTTGCCCGTGGTACCGGAGGAGGCATGGATGCGGACAACCTGACCCATGGGCACGGCAAACATGTCGTAGGGGTAGTTGTCCCTCAGGTCCTGTTTGGTGGTAAAGGGCAGGCGCCTCAGGTCATCCAGACGCTTGATGTCAGTGGGCTTGATACCGGCTTTATCGTAGGTTTCCTTGTAAAAGGGAACCGTGGCGTAAACCCGTTCAAGCGTGGTCTGGAGCCG
>JAKSBM010000924.1 GCA_022361135.1 Desulfobacterales bacterium
CCGTGGCCGGCATGGCCATCGGGGCCACCATTGCCCTACCGGAAATGCTGCGACGCAACTACGACAAAATCATGATCACCGGGGTGGTCCAGGCCGGATCCTCCCTGGGGATATTGGTTCCCCCTTCGGTGGTCCTGGTTCTCTACGGCATGATTGCCCGCCAGCCCGTGGGACGTTTATGGATGGCCGGGGCCGTTCCCGGATTCCTCATGGCCGCCCTATTTGTCCTCTACATTGTGGTTCGCTGTAAACTCCAGCCCGAACTGGCACCCACCGTAAGCCGGGAAGAGCTGGACATGCCCTTAAGTGAAAAGCTAAAGCTGGCCAAGGCCGGCATTGTTCCCTTTTTGATCTTCTTTTTCATGAGTGGTCTTTTCATCATGGGTGTCACCTCCCTGGTGGAAAGTTCAGCCGTGGGCGCCACCGCTGCCACTTTGGCGGCCTGGCATAAAAAATCCCTGACCCGCAAGGTCATCCAGGACACCTTGAAACAAACCCTGGGCATTTCCTGTATGTTCATGTGGATCATCCTGGCCGCCCTCTGCTTTGGTTCGGTCTTTGACGGCATCGGTGCGGTGCGGGCCATTGAAAACCTGTTCATCAACCAATGGCAGCTAACCCCCTGGCAGGTTCTTCTCATGATGCAACTTTCCTACATTGTCATGGGCATGTTTCTGGACGATACGGCCATGCTGGTCATTGTGGCCCCCCTCTATGTTCCCCTGATTATCTCTTTGGGCTTTAACCCCATCTGGTACGGGGTGCTTTACACCATCACCTGCCAGATTGCCTATATGACACCGCCCTTTGGATATAACCTGTTTCTCATGCGGGCCATGGCCCCGGATGAAATCAGCCTGTCCGACATCTACCGCTCGGTGATTCCCTTTGTTCTGATCATGGTTCTCTCACTGATCCTGATCATTATTTTCCCGGAAATCGCCCTGTGGCTGCCGGATCATTTCTACGCCAGATAAGAGTTCACCCCATATTTGATTTATTTATCAACCCAAGGAGATAGACGATGAAAGACGAGAAGAATGTTGTTGAGGACGCAACCGTCGACACACCGAAAAATGAGCGCCGCGGATTCCTGAAAAAGGCCGCTGCCGCAACTGCCGGTGCTGTGGCCGCTTCCACCGCCTTTACCGCCCCCACTGTCTTTTCTAAGACCCGCCCCATCCGCTGGCGCCTCCAGACCTATTCCGGTGCTGCCCTGGGTGCCCATGTTATTAAACCCCAGATCGAAGCCTTCAACCGGGCCGCCCACGGCCAGATGGAAATCGAACTTTACTACGCCGATCAGCTGGTCCCCACCTCCGAGCTGTTCCGGGCCGTCCAGAACGGTACCATCGACGCGGTACAGTCCGACGACGCCACCATGGCTTCCCCCGTGGACATTTCCGTATTCGGCGGTTACTTCCCCTTCTCCACCCGGTACAGCCTGGATTTGCCCGTATTGTTCAAATACTACGGCCTGGATAAAATCTGGAAGGAAGCCTACGATGAAATCAAGGGTGTGGAATGGCTGGGTGCCGGTGCCTGGGATCCCCTCCACATTTTCACCAAGGAACCCATCCGCTCCATCGCCGACATGAAGGGCAAGAGGGTATTTGGTGTTCCCACGGCCGGTAAATTCCTTTCCCGCTACGGCCTGGTCCCCGTAACCCTGCCCGCCGATGACGTGGAAATCGCCCTCCAGACCTCGGAGCTGGACGGTGTGGCCTGGTGCGGATTCACAGAAGCCTATGAAATCGGATGGGCCGATGTCTGCAAATATGCCCTGAGCAACAATATCACCGGTGCCTGGTGCGGCTCTTACTTTGCCAACTCCAGATCCTGGGCCAAGGTTCCGCCCCACCTCCAAGAGCTGTTCAAACTCTCCATGGACTCCTCCCACTACTACCGTCAGGTCTGGTACTGGGGCGGCGAAGCCA
>JAKSBM010000358.1 GCA_022361135.1 Desulfobacterales bacterium
GAGTCACCGCAGCCATCCAAAAACAGGCCGCCACCCTGGTCCATGTCTCCAACCTCTACTACACGGCTCCCCAGGCCGATCTGGCCCAGGGGCTCATTGAAAAGGGCTTTGCCGACCGGGTCTTTTTTGCCAATTCCGGTGCCGAAGCCAATGAAGCAGCCATTAAATTGGCCCGCCGCTACTTCCAGGCCCAGGGCATTGAAAACCGGTACAAAATCATCACCATGGAACAATCCTTCCACGGACGGACCATGGCCACCCTGTCGGCCACGGGCCAGGATAAAATCCAGAAGGGATTCTATCCCCTGCTGGACGGGTTCCAATATGTCCCCTTCAACGACATTGACGCCCTGAAGGCGGCCATGGATGACACCGTTTGCGCCGTGATGATGGAGCCGGTGCAAGGGGAGGGCGGGGTGATTCCGGCCGATGCCGAATACCTGAAACAGGTGCGCCAACTTTGCTCCGACACCGGCTGCCTCCTCATCTTTGATGAGATTCAAACCGGCATGGGCCGTTGCGGAACCCTCTTTGCCCACCAGGGATTTGGGGTGGAGCCGGACATCATGACCCTGGCCAAGGCCCTGGCCAACGGTGTTCCCATGGGGGCCATGCTGGCCACCCAGGAAGCGGCCAAGGGCTTTGAAGCCGGTTCCCACGGTTCCACATTCGGGGGGACACCCCTGGCGGCGGCCGCAGCCCTTGAAACATTGAATACGATTTCACACCCCGATTTTATGGAATCGGTGAATGAAAAATCCCGGTATTTTCTGGGAAAATTGGAGGAATTAAAATCCCGGCATCCCCGTATCCAAAACATCCGGGGAAGGGGCCTGCTTCTGGGCATGGAACTGGACGAAAAGGCCGGTGACGTGGTGGAAGCCTGCTTTAAAAAAGGCTTTATTATTAATGGGATTCAGGATAAGGTTTTACGATTTGCTCCCCCTCTTATCATCGAAACGGAGCAAATTGATCAATTAATCCATGTATTGGACAGCGTGATTTAACACCCAAGGAGAACAGCAGTGAAAAAAGATCTATTATCCCTTCTGGATTTGCAAAAGGAAGATTTCGAATACCTCTTTCAGCGGGCCTTGGAACTCAAAGAACGATATGAAAAAGGAATCGTGGACCGTCCCCTCCAGGGTCGGACACTGGGGCTGATTTTTGATAAAAAGTCCACACGTACCCGCATCGCCTTTGAAACGGCCATGATCCAGATGGGCGGCCATCCCATCTACATGAGCACCGCAGATACCCAGATCTCCCGGAATGAACCGGCCAAGGATACCGCCCGCGTTCTCTCCCGATACATTGATTGCCGTGCCATGCGAACCTTTGACCATGACCTGGTCCGGGAGTTTGCCGATTCTTCCACCATCCCCGTGGTCA
>JAKSBM010000458.1 GCA_022361135.1 Desulfobacterales bacterium
GCATTCATGAGCGTCCCTCCGGTGAAGTTACGTCCCGCAGCCCGTCCCCGAAAAGGTTCATTCCCAGTACCAGGAAAAACAGGGCCACACCCGGGATGGTCACCAGGTAGGGATCAAAGAGCATGAGGTCCTTGCCCTCGGAGATCATCAGTCCCCAGGACGGTGTGGGCGGCTGCACCCCCATTCCCAGAAAGGAGAGCGCCGCCTCCAGGAGAATGGCCCGGCCGATCTCCAGGGTGGCCACGATGACGATGGAATTAAACAGGTTCGGCATGATCTCCCGGGCCATGACCCAGAGGACCGAGCAGCCGGCGGCCCGCGCCGCCTGGACATAATCCATGGCCCGTATCTGCTGGGTGGTGGCCCGCAGGACCACGGCAAACCGGTCCCAGATGAGGCAGCCCAGCACCAGGATCACCACCTGCATGGAGCCGCCGATAAGGGCCACCACGGCCACGGCCACCAGGACCGCGGGCAGGGCCAGGCGCACGGTGATGATAAAGGAGACCACCATGTCCACCATGCCCCCGAAATATCCCGCCGCCAATCCCAGACTGATGCCGATAACCGCTGCAATGGCGGTGCAGGCAAAGCCGATGAGAATGGAAATCCGGGCCCCATAGACCAGTCGGGAGAGATAATCCCGCCCCATGTTGTCCGTACCCAGGGGGTGGTCCCAGGAGCCCAGTTCACTCCACACCGGCGGAATCATCCGGGCGCCCAGATCCTGGGCATAGGGATCATGGGGTGAAATATAGGGGGCCAGGGCCGCCGTGAGAAAGACAATGAAGACCATGAGGCCGCCGATGATGAACCCCTTGTGGGTACACATGCGCTGGCGCATGATCTGCCCCGGGGTGGGAAAGACCACATCCAGCCCCAATCCCCTTTGAAAATCAGGGCCCAGGTCGTTTCCCGGAGCTGCCGGGGTCGGTATAACGGATTCAGACATGGCTTAGTTACTCCTGATTCTGGGATCCAGAAAGGCATTGAGCAGATCCCCGCAAAAGGTGAGAAAAATATAGGTGGTGGACAAAAAGAGAACAATGGCCTGGACCACGGGCAGATCCGACCGGGAAATGGAAACCCAGGCCAAATTGCCCAGGCCATTAAGCGCAAAGATGGACTCAATGACGATGCTGCCCCCCAGCATGAAACCCAGTTGAACTGCGGCCACGGCCACCACGGGAATAATGGCATTCCTCAGGGTGTGTTTAAATAAAATGGAGGGCCAGCGCAGCCCCTTGGCCCGGGCCGTTCGGATGTGATCCGAGGCCAGGACCTCCAGCATGCCGGACCTCACCAACCGCATGATGGCCGGGGTGGCATAATAGCCCAGGGCAATGGTGGGCATGACAAAATGCTGCCAGGAATCCGAGCCTGAAATGGGCAGCCACCGCAATTTCACCCCGAAAAAAATAATAAGAATCAGACCAAACCAAAAGGAGGGCATGGCCTGGCCCATGACGGAAATGGAAAGGGCAATCCGATCAATCCAGGTATTGGGCCGCACCGCCGCCAGCATTCCCAGGGGGATGGAAAGGAGCATGGCAAAGGAAAGGGCACAGATGCCCAGGGTCATGGTGACACCCATGCGTTCCCCGAGCATCTGGGATACCGGCTGATTCAGATAGGGCGAATTGCCAAAGTCGCCTTTGACCGCCCGCCCGGCCCACTCAAAATATTGAACAATCAGGGGACGATCAAAGCCGTATTGTGCCCTGACAAATTCAATTTCCTCGTTGCTTGCGCCCTCCCCGGCCAGGGAAATGGCAGGGTCGCCCGAGACCCGCAGCAGCATGAAGCTGATCAGGGAAACCGTCACCAGCACCACCAGTGCCAGTCCCAGGCGTTTGAGTGTATATATCAGCATAATTTTATCCGCTTATTTCCACCGGGCCTGGAAAAACCGGGGCA
>JAKSBM010000695.1 GCA_022361135.1 Desulfobacterales bacterium
ATTGTCCAGAACGAAGACTTAAGCAGGTATATTCTATGACACAATCCGTAGCCGACATTCTCATTGAAGCCCTTCCCTATATTCGTCAATTTTCCACCAAAACCGTGGTCATCAAATACGGTGGCCATGCCATGGTGGATGATGCGCTAAAACGCGACTTTGCCAATGACATCACCCTGCTCAAGTACATTGGGCTGAATCCGGTGGTAGTCCACGGCGGAGGGCCCCAGATCAATGAGGTCCTGTCGGCTATGGGCATTACCTCCACCTTTATCCGGGGCATGCGATACACCGACGATGCCACCATGGATGTGGTGGAAATGGTTCTGGGCGGCAAGGTCAACAAGGACATTGTCGCCCGGATCAACCGCCAGGGCGGCAAGGCCGTGGGGCTCACCGGCAAGGATGGAGAGCTCATCCTGGCGGAAAAAATGCAAATCCTTGTCCAGGACGATGAATCCAAACCCCCGGAGATCATCGATCCGGGCATGGTTGGCAATGTCAACCAGATCAATCCCGAAATCATTCACACCCTCACCAACCAGGGCTTCATTCCCGTCATTGCGCCCGTGGGCATCGGTAAAAATGGGGAAACCTACAACATCAATGCCGATGTGGTGGCCTCCAAAGTCGCCTCCGCCCTCAAGGCCGAGCGTCTCATGCTGGTCACCGATGTGGACGGTGTCCTCAATGCCCGCAAGGAGTTGATCTCCTCGGTCAATGCCGAAGAAATCCGCAAGATGATCCAGGACGGAGACATCAAAGGCGGCATGATTCCCAAGGTGGAATGCGGCCTGGACGCCTTGAAAAACGGTGTGAAAAAATCCCATATCATCAACGGTAAAACCCCCCATGCCGTCCTGCTGGAACTCTTCACCGATTCCGGCATCGGCACCCAGGTTTTTGAGTAGGTCCATCCAGCGTACATTCTAATAAAGGGGAGAACCATGAGCTATCAGAAACAGACCGAAGATTATATATTCAAAACCTATTTGAGGCAGGGTAAGGCCTTTGTCAAAGGGGAGGGCGCCATCCTCACCGATGAAGACGGCAAGACCTTTGTGGACTTTCTGGCCGGCATTGCCGTGTGCAGCCTGG